>NZ_VMMJ01000010.1:0-131478 GCF_013277145.1 Streptococcus sp. 3705
CTGTACTTGAGTACGGCAAGGCGAAGCTAACGCGGTTTGAATTTGATTTTCGAAGAGTTTAAGCTTTGAAAATTGGATTTATCATCTGATAAGTATCAAACAATCTACCAATTAAGCTTCTTCGTCTTCTTTACGACGACGGCCTGCAAGACCAAGTAATGCACTTGCGGCAGCTGCTACCATAGCTACAGTAGAATCTGCTGTACCTGTATTTGGCAATTCTTTAGCTGCTTTACGCGCGTTTGTTGCTGCTTGGTTGGCATTTGCTGCTTGAGCAGTAGCTGGAGCTACAGCTGGTGTTTGAGCAGCTTGATCCTTAGCTGGGCTTGTAGGGTCAGTTGCTGGAGCCACTTTCGCCATAAAGTCTTCGATACGTTTCACCATTGCATCCACTTCTGCTTGACTTGCGTCTGCATTAGCAAATACTTTCTTAGCGTCTGCTAATAAGTCATTCGCTTCTTTTGCAGTTTCTGCATCAAGCTTAGCCGATTCTTGGATGAACAATTCATCTAATTGATGGATAGCACCTTCTAACTTAGCTTTATCCACTTTTGCGGCAGTGTTAGTAGCTCCGTTATTACCTCCACTATTTGAT
The DNA here is from genome assembly GCF_013277145.1 of Streptococcus sp. 3705. Taxonomy (GTDB): domain Bacteria; phylum Bacillota; class Bacilli; order Lactobacillales; family Streptococcaceae; genus Streptococcus. The sequence goes on from NZ_VMMJ01000010.1 coordinate 596, forward strand.
GGTACATAAGGACGTTGTTTGAATGCATCATCTCTTGGAATTGCTAATACTTGACCTTCTTTTGTAACGATTGTTACATTTCCATCTTTGTCAATTTTAACAGCTGCTTCTGTCTTACCATCTTTTTCGACTGTTGCTGTTGCGTTACCATCTTTATCAATCGTAATTTTCACTTTACCATCTTTAGATGTGTAAACTGTATTACCATTATCGTCTGTTTCTTTCAAGAAGGCATCAAGATCAAATTCTGGAACGTCTGTAATAGCACCTAGAACCTGGTATTGGAATTTCGCTTTTTCTTCTGGAGTAATATTAGCAAGGTCTGCTACCTCTACTTTACTCAAGTCGAAATCAAGATTATTACCACCGTTTTTAGCTTTCGCTTCTTCTGCATTCTTCACTAGTTGTTCTTTAGAAATTGTTGCTGTAGAACCGTCTGGCATTGTTACTGTTGCGTTTCCTTTATCGTCTACGACTACAGTTGCGCCTGGGTTTACTGCTTCAATTGATTTCTTAACAGCGTCTTTTTCGTCTTTTGTTAAGTTTTCTTTATTTCCAACTAATGTACGGATAGCTGGTGTTTTCACTTTAGCAGTCTTAGCTTCGTCAGCAAATTTTTCTGCTGGGATTACTAAGTCTGTAGCTGGGATGTTAAGAACTGTTCCGTCACCTTTGGTTACTGTTGCGTTTCCTTTATCGTCTACGACTACAGTTGATCCTGGATTGACTGCTGCTACAGCTTTCTTAACAGCTGCTTTTTCTTCATCTGTAAGTTGAGTTGAATCTGCTACTACAGTCTTAGCTGCTGGTGTGTTTGCATCGTTACCACCATTTGGTTTCGTAGCATCATCTTCAACTTTAACTAAGTCTGTTGATGGGATAACTGAAACATTGCCATCTTTCACTACAGTTGCATTTCCTTTATCGTCAACTACTACAGTTGCGTCTGGATTCGCTGCTTTAACTTTGTCTTCGATGGTTTTCTTCTCAGCTTCAGTTAAGGCATTTGGATTTGCTACTTTTGTCTTAGAGGCTGGTGTAACTGCGTTGTCTTTAGCTTTTCCATCGTTCACATCTTTTTCAGATTTTGTTAAATCTGATGCTGGGATAACTGCTGTATTTCCGTTTGGAAGAGTTACTGTCGCATTTCCTTGGTCGTCTACGACTACAGTTGAACCTGGATTGACGGCTGCTACTTTAGCTGCAATTGCATCTTTCTCATCTTTTGTTAATGAGTCTGGATTTGCAACTTTTGTCTTAGAAGCTGGTTTAACAATGTCATTTCCTGCTTTTGGTGCTTTTTCCGCATCTGCATTCTTCGTTAAGTCTGCCGCTGGAATGACCGCTGTCTTACCATTTACTGTTACTGTTGCGTTGCCTTGGTCGTCCACTACAACTTCAGCACCTGGATTTACTGCTTTAACTTTAGCTTCGATTGCTTCTTTCTCTTTTGGAGTTAGAGCATTCGGATTTGCTACTACAGTTTTATCTGCTGGTTTAACTACGTCGTTTCCTGCGTTTGGTTTAGCTGCGTCTGCTGCTGATTTAGTTAAGTCCGCTGCTGGAATTACAACTGGTTTTCCATCTTTAGGTGTAACTGTTGCATTTCCTTGGTCGTCTACTACTACAGTCGCATCTGGATTTACTGCTTTAACTTTAGCTGCAATTGCATCTTTCTCATCTTGTGTTAATGATTCTGGATTTGCTACTACAGTCTTATCTGCTGGTTTAACTACGTCGTTTCCTGCGTTTGGCTCTTTGGCTGAATCTGCTGTCTTAGTTAATGCCGCAGCTGGAATGACTGCTGTCTTACCATTTACTGTTACTGTTGCGTTTCCTTTGTTGTCCACTACAACTTCAGCACCTGGATTTACTGCTTTAACTTTTTCTTCGATTGCTTTTTTCTCTTCTGGAGTTAGAGCATTCGGATTTGCTACTACAGTCTTATCTGCTGGTGTGTTGACATCGTTTCCTGCGTTTGGCTTAGCGGCTTCTGCTGCTGTTTTCACCAAATCTTTCGCTGGGATAACCACTGTCTTACCATCTTTAGTTGTTACTGTTGCATTTCCTTGGTCATCAACAACTACAGTTTTAGCTTCTGGATTCACAGATTTAACTTTAGCTGCGATTGCATCTTGCTCATCTTTTGTTAATGATTCTGGATCTTCTACAACTGTCTTGTCAGCTGGTTTAACTACATCGTTTCCTGCGTTTGGTTCTTTAGCTGAATCTGCTGTCTTAGTTAATGCAGCCGCTGGAATTACCGCTGTCTTACCATTCACTGTTACTGTTGCGTTTCCTTTGTCGTCTACTGCTACAGTTGCACCCGGGTTAACTTCTGCTACTTTAGCTGCGATTGCTTTTTTATCATCTTCTGTTAATGGTTTAGAAGAATCAACCGCTACTTTATCAGCTGGTGTGTTGACATTGTTTCCTGCATTTGGTTTCGCTGCTTCTTCTGGAGTTTTCACTAAATCTGCCGCTGGAATTGTTGCAACTTCTCCATCTTTAGTTGTTACCGTTGCATTTCCTTTATCGTCAAATGCCACCTTAGCTTCTGGATTTACCGCTTTGATTGCTTCTGTAATCTTAGCTTTATCGTCGGCTGATAAATGATCTGGATCGCTTACAACTACTTTATCTGCTGGTGTGTTAACTTTGTTTCCTGCATTTGGTTGTTTAGCTTCTTCTGGACTTGTTACTAAATCTGCCGCTGGAATTGTTGCTGTTTCCGTATTACCATCTTTATCTTCTATAGTTACCGTTGCATTTCCTTTATCATCTACGAAGATCGCTTTTGCATCTGGATTTACTTCTTTAATCTTAGCTTCAATCGCTTTTTTCTCTTCTGGAGATAATGGTTTAGTTGGATCAGCTACTACTACTTTATCAGCTGGTTTGTTAATGTTGTTTCCAGCTTTTGCATTTTTAGCTTCTTCTGGAGTTTTCACTAAATCTTTTGCTGGAATTACAAAGCTTCTACCATCTTCTGTAGTTATCGTTGCATTTCCATTGTCATCAACAACAACCGTTGAACCTGGGTTCACTTCCTCAACAGCTTTCTTAATAGCTTCTTTATCCACGTTAGCTGGATCTGTTACTAATACCTTATCAACAGGTTTCTTAATTAAATCTTGTTTCTCAGGTTTTAATAGATCTGCTTTTGGTTTCGCTAAGGCTTCTACAGGAATTGTTGCGATGTCTCCATTTGCATTCTTAACAGTCGCATTTCCTTTTGCGTCAAATACTACTGTTGCTCCTGGGTTAACTTCTAAAATGTTTTTCTCAATTTCTTGAATATCTTCCGCTGTCAATTTGTCTCTGTCTTTGACTAAGACTCTGTCTGCTGGTGAATTGATTTTATTTCCTGCATTCACTTTAGCTTTATCAGCGTCAGTCTTCGTTAAATCAGCTACTGGAATTGTTGCAGTTTTACCTTCTGGTGTTGTTACTGTCGCATTTCCTTGGTCATCTACGAATACTGTTGCTCCTGGATTTATACGTTGAACTTTAGCAGCGATTTTCGCTTTAACATCATCCGTGATTTGTCCATCTTTAACAAACACTCGATCTGCTGGTTTGTTAATAACGTTACCTGCTTTTGGATCGCTTAATACTTCATCATCAGTTTTCACTAAATCATCCGCTGGAATTACTGCTGTTTTTCCTGCTGGTGTTGTTACTGTTGCGTTTCCTTTTGCATCAACTACTACAGTTGCATCTGGGTTAACTTCTTGAACCTTAGCTTTAATAGCGTCTAAATCTGCTTTAGTTAATGCATCTTTATCAGCAACTACTGTTTGATCGATAGGTTTCTTAACCGCATCTTGTTTCGCTGCATTTTCCAAGTCTTCTTTAGCATTTGATTTCACTAAGTCACTTACAGGGATTGTCGCTGTAGCTGTAGTACCGTCTTGATTTGGTACTGTTACTGTTGCGTTTCCTGCTTCGTCAAATACGACTTTAGTCCCTTCAGGGTTTACCGCTTGAATCGCTGCAGTAATCTTAGCTTTTTCAGCATCAGTTAATTCAGCTGGATTTGCTACTACTGTTCTTTCTGCTGGAGTGTTTACTTTGTTTCCTGCTGATGGAGTTTCTTTAGCTGCTGGATCTTTCAATAAATCATCTACAGAAATCGTTGCTGTGTTTCCTTCTGGAGTCGTTACTGTTGCGTTTCCTTGGTCATCAACAAAGACAGTAGCACCTGGGTTTACTGCTTCAACCGCTTTTTGGATTTTAGCTTTAACTTCATCTTTATTCGGTCCAACTAAATCTGCCGCCGCTGCTGCTACTTTATCCGCTGGCTTGTTGATGTTATTTCCTGCTTTTGCACCATCAACTTCTTGTGGAGATTTCACTAAGTCTTCTTTGGCGATTACTACAGTTTTTCCTTCTGGAGTTGTTACTGTTGCATTTCCTTCGTCATCAACTACGATAGTTGTCTTCGGATCTCTATTTACCTTAGCGATTTCTGCTTTGATTGCATCTTTTTCAGCTGGAGTTAATTTACCTGCTTTCTTAACAAGTGTTTTATCTGCTGGTTTCTTAACTGCATCTTGCTTGTCTGGGTTCCTTAAGTCAGCTGCATCTTTTGCTAAATCAGATGCTGGAATTGTTGCCACAGCTCCATCTTTCGTTGTTACTGTTGCGTTTCCTTTTTCGTCAAATACAACTGTTGCACCTGGATTCACTTTAAGGATTTCTGCTCTAATCTTATCTTCATCAGCCTTGATATTAGCAGGATCTGTTACAACAACCTTAGTTGCTGGAGTGTTTACTTTGTTTCCTGCATTTGGTTGAGTTGTATCTTTGATAAGATCTTCAACAGGGATTGTTGCTGTTTTACCATCTGGAGTAGATACTGTTGCATTTCCTTTGTTGTCAACGAATACTTTAGCATCTGGGTTTACTGCTTCTACTTTAGCTTTGATTGCTTTGATGTCTTCAGGAGTTAACGCATCTTTGTTTGCAGATACTTTATCAGCTGGTTTGTTTACGTTGTTTCCTGCTTTAGCATCTTTAGCTTCTTCTGGAGATTTCACTAAGTCAGTTACTGGAATTGTTGCTGTTTGTCCGTCTGGTGTAACTACAGTTGCGTTTCCTTTGTCGTCTACTACTACTGTTGCATCTGGATTTACTGCTTGAACTTTAGCCTTGATTGCTGCGATATTTTCAGGAGTTAAGGCATCTTTATTAGCAACTACTTTGTCTGCTGGTTTGTTGATGTTGTTTCCTGCTTTAGCAGTTTCTTTGTCAGCTTCTTTCTTCACTAAGTCAGCTTTTGGAATAACGACAGTTTTACCTTCTGGTGTTGTTACTGTTGCATTTCCTTTGTCATCAACTACTACAGTAGAATCTGGATTTACTGCTTCAACTGCTGCTTTAATAGCGTCTTTAGCTTCTTGTGGTAAATCTTTATCAGCTGCTTCTAATTCTGGAACAACTACTACTTTATCTGCTGGTTTGTTTACAGCATCTTGTTTCGCTGGATCAGCTAAGTCAGCTTTAGGTTTTACTAAATCGCTTGCTGGAATTGTTGCTGTTTTTCCTGCTGGTGTTGTTACTGTTGCATTTCCTTTTTCGTCAAATACTACGTCAGCACCTGGGTTTACTGCTTGAATTTTAGCTTTAATTGCATTTTTATCATCTTCTGTTAATGCAGCTGGATTTTCTACCACTACTCTATCTGCTGGAGTGTTTACTTGGTTTCCACCAGTTACATTGTCTTTATCAGCATCTGATTTGACTAAATCTGCCACTGGAATTGTCGCAGTTTTACCATCTTTAGTTGTTACAGTCGCATTTCCTTGGTCATCGACTACTACTGTAGCATCTGGGTTCACTGCTTCAACTGCTGCTTTAATTCTAGCAAGTTCAGGGTCTGTTAATTGCTTACTGTTATCAACACGTACTCTGTCCGCTGGGTTGTTGATGTTGTTACCAGCTTTGGCAGTTGATGTTTCATTAGGTTTTTTAATTAAATCATCTGCGTCAATAACTGCTGTTTTACCTTCTGGTGTTGTTACAACTGCATTTCCTTGGTCGTCAACTACTACAACTGCACCTGGGTTTACTGCTTCAACTTTTGCCTTAATCACGTCTTTTACTTTAGTACGTTCTTCTGGGCTTAATGCTGCAATATCTTCTACAACTGTTTGGGCATTCGGTTTGTTGATGTCATCTCCACCGTTTGCTTTCTTAGCGTCTTCTTCTGTCTTGAATAAGTCACCTGCTGGAATTGTCGCAATTGTTCCATCTTTAAGAACTACTGTTGCATTTCCTTCTGTGTCATATTTAACAGCTTTAACTTTTTCGTCGCCACCATTTAATTTTTTCAGTTTTTCAGTTACTTCAGCTTGTGCTGCCGGGTCTGTCGCTAGTCCAACTTTTTTATCTGCTGGCTTACGAACTCCTGCATTACCTGAATCAGGATTTGCTGCATCAGCTAAAGTACGCACCAATTCTTTGGCTGTAAATCCTGCTGTATTTCCTTCTGGTGTTGAAACCGTTACTGTACCATTATCATCAATTGTCACAACAGCATTAGGGTTTACTTCACGAACAGCTTTTTTGATGTTTTCTTTATCTGCATCTGTCAAACTTTCAGGATTTCCAACAATCACTTTATCCGTTGGACGGTTGATGTTGTTACCACCACCTGCAGTATCTAAAGCATTTACATCTTTTGTTAAATCTTCTTGTTTTAATGGTTCGGCTACTGTTTTTCCTGGTAAGGTTACTAAGGCACTTCCGTTAGGATTTACTTCTACTTTTGTCCCTGGAGGGTTTACCGCTTCAATCGCTTTTTTAAGTTCTGCTTGTTCTTTATCGTCTAAAGCTGTTGGATTTTTAGCAATTACCTTGTTCGCTGGTAAACGAGCAGAGTTGATGGCTTTAATCGCTGCTTCTGCTGATTTCTTAGCTTTATCAACATCGGTATTTTTCTTAGCACCATCGATTGCCTCTTCCGAAGCTTTCTTAACAGCATCTACCTCATCTTGAAGTTTCTTCTTAGCTTCTGGTGACAATGCTCCATCTTGCTCAATCTCTTGCTTTTTAGCATCGGCTGTAGTTGCTACCTCTGTTTTAGCTTCTGGTTTTTTAGCAGCAGGTTTCTTAACACCCTCTACCTGTGTTTTTCCAGTATCGCCTGCTGTATCGATTTCACCTTGCTCTTGTGTAGCTGCTTCAGGCGTTTCTGCATTATCATTTTTATCCTTAATTTCAGCTTTTTTAGCATCAGCAAATTGTTTAGCTTGTTCTTTAGCTTCTGCCTTTTCTTCCTCTGTTAGGTCAGTGCGGGCATCCATTTCTGCTTCTTTAGCTTTTAAGGCTTCATCGATTTTGTCTAATGCTGCTTGTTTACCGATTGGGTTGATTTTAGCAACTTCTTTGGTTCCTTCAGCTTGCTTATCGTTTACAGTAGTTTGAGCTACTGTTGCCGCAGCTGCTGTTTCTGCTGTTGCTGGTTGTTTTTCGATTTCAGCAAGGGCTGCTGCTGCCTTGTCTTCAGCATCTTTTTTAGCTTTTTCCTTCTCGGCTTGTGTTAAGCTATCATTGTTCGCAATAGCCTCCTTCTTAGCTTCCAAAGACTTAGCGATTTCTTCTTTAGCTTTTTCTTTACCGATTGGATTTACTTTTGCTACAGCATCAGTACCATCTGTTTGAGCTGTTGTTATCGCAGTACTATTAGTAGCGTCATCGATTTTTTCTAACGCTGCTGCTTTATCTTTTTCTACATCAGCAATGGCTTTATCTTTTTCAGCTTGTGATAAGTTATCATTACCATTGATAGCTGCGATTTGATCTGTTGCTTTGTTAGTAACTGCATCGATTGCTGGTTGTTTATCTAATTTAGCAACTTTATCTACTGGAATAGTATCTTTAGAACCATCTTTATATGTTACTACTAAGTTATCTCCATCTTGTTTTACAGTATCTACTGCTTTCTTAACGTTGTCTGGAGAAACTGCTTCATCTTTATTGATGTTCTTATCTTTATTTTTCTTAGAGTATTCTAATTGAAGATTTTCTTTAACAGTTGCTAAGTCTTCAGGAGTCAATGTTGCAGTATTACTTACAACAGTTTTGTTAGCGTCGTCTAATTCTTTAACATCATATTTAGCTGTTTGGGCTTTTAAGACAATTCTGAATGAACCTGGGTCAGTTGCATATGAAGAACCAGTCGCAGTATTAGAAATATCTTTTCCATCTGTATCTGTTGCTGTTGCATAACGAGTTACGATTGGAAACTCACCATTTTCATCCGTTGGGAATTTATTAGCAGCTAATCCTGGTGTTGCTTTAGAATAATTTCCTTTAATATGAACAACTGCAGGATTTGCCTCTGTTGCTGTTGTTTCTGTAGAGATTTTTTCTACTGTTGATTCATATTCGTTATCTAAAACGTTAGGGTTTGCTGCGTCTTTAGCTGGTTGTTCAACATTTCCGCCACGTTTTATTGTCGCTGAAGCTACTTTTCCATTATCATCTGTAAACTTAACAGGAATTTCAAAATCTTCGTTCGCATACACGTAAACATCTTTTTTACCGTCTACAGAGTAAGGAATTTTCACTTCTGGAGCATTGTTTGTACGTGCAAAATCAGTCAATGGTCTAGTATCTGTTGAACCATCTTTATAGGTTACAACTAGATTGTTATCAACTTTTTTAATGCTTGCGATACGGTCTGCTTGATTTTCTACAGCTTGACCTTTTTTATCAGCTAGACGAGCATCCATATTGTTTTTAGAGTACTCAATCTTAAGCTTTTCTTTGATTTTATTAAATTCTGCTTCAGTTACTTCCGATGCATTATCCACTGCTACTTTATCAGCTTCTGCTGGTGTTTGAATGTCGTATTTTTGAGTTTGAGGTTTAAGCATAACTCTAAGTGACATGTTATTAGCAGTTTCTTTTCCAGACCCTACAAATTCTTTTCCTTCAGAATCGACTACTTTTAAGTAACGCCATCCTAAAGCTACGCCTGGAGGGTTCTCTCCTTTGGTTGCAGCCTCTAATTTAGCTTGTGTAAATGACCCTTCTGGAGCTGGGGTACCTGAGTATGTAATAACTGCTGGCTTAGCTTCTGTGGCTGTTGTTTCAGAAGAAATAACATTAGCTGTATATCCATATTGTGTATTGACTTTATCTGTTTCACCTGCTACAGGTTTAAACGGATTACTTCCCCATTGTAATAAAGTCGCACTTTTAATCTTATCCGCATCGTCTTTAATTTTGATGTCGAATGAGTTTTCTTCTGCTCCGTACACATAAATTTCTCGTTTAGGTTCATCAGAGAACGGGAACTCCACTACAGGATCCAGATCCGTACGTGCCACATCTGCAACTGGAGTAGTGTCTACTGAACCATCTTTATAGGTTACAACAATATTTTGTCCATTTACTTCAATGTTTTCAACAACTTCAGCTCTATTATCTAAAGTTGTACCTTTTTTAGATTCTAGTCTAGCATCTTGGCTAGTTGTAGAATATCCAATCTTGATTTGGTCTTTAATTTTCTGAATATCATTTTCCGTTAAGTTGTTAATATCTGAAACAGCAATTTTATTAGCGTTATTTTCTGGTTGTTGAATGCTGTATTTGTATGTTTGAGATTTAACAACTAGTCTGAAATAACCCTCTCCGTTTGTACCTGCTCCTGCTTCAATCTTTCCTCCTGCTGCATCATAAATTTGCATAAACCTAGCACCTAATCCAGCATCTTGGTTTTCTTGTTTTGTATATGCAGAAAGTTCTTTGAACTTATCATTTGGTTTCCCTGTTACTCGAACTGTTACCGGTCCTTGAGCTGGTGTTAAAACAGAGTGATAAGTCCAACCCCAACCATCTGTTTCCTCTGGTTTAGGATCCGAATGTATATCTCGTTTATCTAAATACTGACCGCTTCCTCCCTTAACATAGGCTTTTACAATATTTCCAGCGGTTGAATTTACAGAAATACTAACATCCGCATTTTCTTCATTGTATAAGTAGATTTCTTTTTTAGATTGATTTGAATATTCCAGAGTATAGCTAATGTCGCCTTTAGTCTCAGTCGTCTCAGCTCTAAACGCATTCTCTTTATCCATCGCTTTACCGTTGCGTTCGTCTTTTGAACCGGTGTTTTCGATTGAGTTAGTACCAGCTTTTGGTTCTGTGTTTTCTGCTTTTTTACCTACAGTTGGTTGTCCGTTAGTAGTGTCTACTTTCGGAGCTGATTTTGAACCTTTTGGTTTGCTTGTTAATTTTGAGTTTACTGTATTGAGAAGGTTTCTGTAAGCTACGTTCAATTCATCTTGAGTAGTTGCAGAAGCGAGTGTAGACTCAGCAGAAGCCAATTCCCCATTCAAAAGAGCAAGGCTCTCCTTTGTTTTATTAGCATACGTACCTGCAGAAAGTTTTGATTTAACTTCTGAAATGTAGTTTTCAAGTTGCTTTTTGTCCAAAGCTGGAGTTATTACTTCTGGTGCAGCTGGTTTTGCTGGTTCTTCTACAACTGGTTGTGCTGCTGGAGTTGATGGGGCATCAAGGGCTGGCGCTACTACCGAAGCACTGTCTGCTTCTTGTGGTCCCTCATGTTCAGAGGCTAGCCCTGGAGCTGCTAGAGATGTCTCTTGTTTGCTTAGCTCATTAGCTGATACAGCTCCATTTCCGAAGAACATGAACAGGGCAGCAACTGCTACGCTGGCTGCTCCAAAACTATATTTACGGATTGAGTAACGTGTGACCTTTTCACCGTGCAAGCGTTCAACACGACTCATAGGCGATTTCTTCTCCACTTATTGTGTTCTCCTTAAAAATATTTTTTTATGTCCATATCTACATGCAAAGATTCCTCGCCATGGGCGAGGTTTTGCATATGATACTTTACTTCTTCATTGTACATGATAAGTGATATATATGCAAGCTAAATGCTTATCAAATTCGCAAAAAAAAAAACATTTTCAGACAATTTTCACAATTTGTTCGTTTTTATAACCAAAATTATGAATTTTTTAACTTTAAAATCAGGAAAATATTTTGATTTTCTGCATTTTATTATATTGTATTAAAACCTGAAATTCGGAAATGAATTTGGATAAAATCTTTTTATTTTGAAAAGCAGATAACTTTGATACCTAAAAGGAACTATTCTACAATTTTTAAACAAAACATTCGTAAAATAAATATACAAAAATTTTTAGGTTTTTTGGCTTTTTTTCTTCCAAAAAAGAGAACCTGTCAGTTAGATGCCCAGATTCTCTGATAGCTTTCTAGCAGAGCCTAACAGAACCAGACCCTATCTCTCATATGCACTATTCTCTTAAAATTTAAAGGCAAAACACGCCAGAGTCTCCTCACCGTAGAAATATGACTGACTTCCACATTCTAATTACGACCTAAAAGTGTTAGCAGTCTCTTGATCGTCTGCCTGTTGCAACTAACAACTAAAGCTAAAATAAAACATGCTACCTCATTTTGGCAACATGTCATCTGTTCCTATTTACAGCAATGCCTCAAATTCAGCGACAGTCATACCTAATTGCTGGCTGGCAACCTCCGAAGTCAGAAGACCTTGACGGACCATATCCAGGAAGGCAAAGATTTTCCCACGCTCCAGTCCCTGTTCAATACCTTCTTCTCGCCCTTTTTCAATCCCCTCTGCACGACCACGTTCTAAGCCCTTTTCCTCAGCTTGTTCCAAGGCATAGTCCTGTGCTAACAAGGCTTGTTCTTCGCGCATACGTAGTTGACTAAACATTTTCCTGTCCTCCTCGGACCAGCTCTTGTAGTCCAGCAGTTGGTCTGCTTGGCTGATGGCTCGCTCGGGGTGCTGGGTAAAGGGTTTATTCCCGAAAAACTCCAACCACGGTTTGCGAATGCTATCTTTGCTGGTTTCTCTGTATTTTCTTAATTCCAAGAACGCCATCTTAACCAAATGGTTTTCTTGTCCATTATTTGTGATAGTTAAAACCTCACCTGTCGTGTCCTCTCGCATACTAAAGCTATGAAAAGCCAAGTCATCTGAGAAGTAGTTGCTATCCACGATTGCGATAGCGTATACTGGTGCGATATGTTTGTAACTCTGGTGTGTATCACCTTCTCGTTGACGAATTTTTTCAAGATTTTGATTGACCTGACTGCACAAATAAGCCCACAGGCGATTGATGAAAAAATTCTGATGATGAACCTGAATTTCGATGATAACTTGCGTACCATTATCCAACTCCGCCAAAACATCTATACTTGTATAGAAATCCTGTGCCGAGTACGGTACGGAAGGCAAGACGTGAATGTTGCTTCCCTCCAAAATGGTCACATTTTTTGCTGGCAAGTCCAACATATCGCGAATAAATTGACAAGTGATTTCTGGATTGCTAAAGATTTTCTTAGCAACCAAGTCATTGGTTGGGCTAATGCCCGGATGACGTACAGTCATGTTTGCTCTCCTTTCATTATAGCACATTTTTTAATCTAATTTACTAGATTTGATGCTTCTATCTATTTATTCGGAAAGGAAATGAATTGTGAAGATATTTTATCTCGTTTCAACTAAAATATGAGCTTGATCAATCAGTTGTCCATCAACAGTCAGATTCAGATAGAAATCCAAGGTCTTATCAGCAGCAAAATACAGGGTTGGTATGGTCAAATCTTTTTTGCTTTCCCCAGCTTGAAACGCAAGGACTTGAATCTCGTCCTGATAGGCGACACCATGCACACCAGTCCCCGGTTGAATCGAAATCTTAGCCTCCAAAGGAGTGTTACATTCGCTACGTTCAACCTTAAAATGAAGAGTCTCTCCCTTTGCTACAGCTAGACTTTTTTCTGCAAATGCTAGTCCCTGAACAACTTCTTGTTTTGATAAGCTAGGAGTTTTATAGAGGGCAATCTTGGTCAATACAGGCATAGATTGTGCCTCTGTAATGACCACGCGCACCTTCTGTGCCTCTACTAACGACCCTCGCAGGAGGCGCTTATGACCAACTGTAAAGCCCATGCCAAATTCCTGCCAGACACCATCTACCTCTACTTGCACATGAAAAGCAGCGATTCGTTGCCCTAGTTTCAAATCTTCTCTTAACTCAATTACATCAAAAGTTTTAGGAGATCCTAAGTCGAGTTCTAACTGAATTGGCAAGTCTGCATCGCTTGCCCAAGAACTGGTCTCAAAGCCGTCTGTCAGATGGTAACAGGCAAAGTCTGCGGAAAGAGCTGGACCAGATACCTCAGATCCCAGAGCCAAATCTTCTTTATAAAGCTCATTGCGATAGACCGCAAATTCATAGAGACGTTCAATATCCTTTGCATCAAAGAGCCCATCTTGATTCGGCGGAATATTGAGCAAGAGTGGAGTTCCCCGACCCACCGAGTGAAAGTAGATTTCGACCAACTCCTCGAGAGACTTAGGATCCTGATCCTCATGGTAGAACCAGCCTGGACGGATGGAAACATCTGCCTCACCGATTGAAAAAATAGTGCCTGAAGAATCTCCATGCTGAAGATAATCCAGCTCTGCTTCTGTTCCTAGTTTGTCAGGATTCACCTTTTGCCACAGTGGATCACCTGCATACCCTCGTTCATTGCCAATCCAGCGGATACTAGTGCCTTCTGTTGAAAAAATCAAGCAATCGCCCTGCAGTTCACGAATGGTTTCAAACCATTTTTCAAATTCATAATTAACCTTTTGAGCCCCCTCTCCTCTGGCACCATCCATCCAGACCTCAGCAAATTTCCCTCCATTTCCATAGGCAGGATTTGATAAAATCTCCTTCAGCTGTGCCAGATAATAGGCATTATAGTCCGCTTCTCGGTCCACATGATAGAGGGGACTATGGGCATCCCAGGGTGATAGGTAGACCCCCATATCCATATCAAACTCTGTGGCAGCTTGGGATACTTCAAGGAGCAAGTCCCCCTCTCCATTCCTCCAAGGACTGGCCTTGACCGAATAATCCGTATAAGCCGTCGGATAGAGGACAAAGCCATCATGGTGCTTGACCACCAAAATCAACTTTTTGAAGCCCGTTTCCTTGAGTACGCGAACCCACTCACGCGCGTCTAACTGTGTCGGGTTAAAGCGTTCAGGATCCTCCTGACCTGTCCCCCATTCCTGATTATAAAAAGTATTGGGTCCAAAATGGATAAAGGCTGCTAGTTCATCCTCTAAATAAGCTAGCTGGGCCTGACTAGGCAAGGGGCCATGCGGTTTTATTTCTCTTACCATACTACTTCCTATCTACATTTTTCTTTACTTTTTTGGCATACACTTGCAATTCTGTTAACGCTAGGGGACTGCTCAAGCCTTCAAATCGAAGACGAAGGGCATAAGTTTCCACCTTGTCAAATTCAAAACGAAGCTCCTCATCCTTGTCGCTTGAAACTTTTCGGATAGCTGATACAGGGCGCCAATTCTGCTCTTGCTTGAGCAGGGAATCCTTATCCAAATGATTGGGAGTCCGAGGCAAGCTAGGCTCATTCCCTACATAATAATCGATAAAGGTCGGCTCAACGGCCACATATTCTTGATTTTCAACATAATACAAGGTCAGGTTATCCACAAATCGCGGTTTTAAAATCCCTGCATCTCCAAAAAGAATGCCCACGCTGGCTTGCTCTGACTTGGTAATCCAAGTATTGGCTGTTGATTTTTTCCGAGCAATGACCTTGTCATTGAGGTAAGAGGCTGGGTGATTTGGCTCTGAGTGAGAAGCAAAGACCAGAGGCAGGTTGGACCCTGTCCACTGATTGGAAATAACTCCCCCATCTACACTGACATCTGTCACATGAATGGTGACTGTTGCTGGCAACTCACAGCCCGCTACTTGTCCTGTGAGCACACTTTCTCCTACCTGAGCATAGACTTGAGGTTCGAGTTCATCCCAAGTCACCTTGGCCGTATCTCGTCTACCATCTGATAAGACTAGCTTGACTCGGTCTGGTAAGTGTGGGGCTTCCTTAACAAGCGTCCAAACCTTTTCAGGCTCAATAGCGCAAGTCCCTGGGACACAAACCTGAGCAGAAGCCTTTAAATCCAAACACTCTAGCTGACCAGATACCGTAAATTCATGAAAGCTTTCTATATCTTCTTCCGAGATTGCCTCCCAAACAACCTTGACTCGTTTTGCACTACCTGACTCATAGTCCACCAAGACTGAAGATGGCAGCTGTGGATAAGTCCCCCTATCTGTATACAAGCGAAGTGGTCGTACAGAAAGTGCCTGCCCTAGTGAGGTATTTTCTGCGACCTGCAAATGAGTTTGATAGGTCTTTCCTTGATAAATAGCACTGATAACCAAGTCGCCTGCAGACAAGCAATGAAGCACTCCCTGCTTGATAATGGCGTGGGCACCACCACTCGTCTCCCAAATCACTTCACTATTCCCCACCTTGTTCACAGGGTTATCCACAGTTTGTGGATAAAGTCCAATAGCTGGGGAATCCCCTTCTTGTAATCCTGCCTGCTTGTCCACTCGAATCTCAAATAAGCGCTTAGTTTTCAATGGTTGGGTAGCCAAAGCCTCTCCCACTAAGAGATCAAAACTTGCTGGCTCTAGCCCTCTAGCACTAGCCTTTACTCTGACTAGACCTGCCTGCTCCAAGCTCTGAACTAAGAGGACACCTCTGCCATGAAATGCTTTCCGCTTAAACCGACCATTTTTCTGGGCTTGGTAACGTTCACGACTGGCCTGCCTGCCATTATCCACACCCACAATGCGAGCAGGGCCCTCAATTTTAAAATGAAGCTGATTGGAAGCAGTCGGCACCCAATTTCCATCCTTGTCCAATACATCAAAATAGAGATAAAGGAGGTCTTGCCTATCTGGCTCCAGTTTTGTTTTCTCGGCATGTAACCCGATTTTGTCTGGCTTACCTGCAGTCACCACCCTATCTTCTGCCACAAGCTGACCTTGATGGTTATAGGCCACAGCACGCAATTTTCCTGGTTGATAAGGCAAACGCCATTCGAGATAGAGTTGGTCAGAACCTTCTCCCTCTTGATATTTTCTGCCATCTGAAGTCCATTTCTCCTGAAAGGTCTTCCTACCTTGAGATTTTCCATTGAGAAATAGCTCTACAGAACGGGCATTTGAATACACTCGAACAGGGATATCCCCATACTTATCCACAACTTGTTGATAACTCTTGTGGATTTCCCAATTCCAGTGGGGCAGGATATGAACCATGGGATGCTGATCTAGGTCCAACCACTGACTTTGATAGAGATAATAGTCATTTTTAGGAATCCCTGCTGTATCCACGATCCCAAAATAAGAACTCTTGACAGGTGTGTCATTTTGGTTGTGCCAAGGAGTCGGCTCACCGATATAGTCCACTCCTGTCCAGATAAACTGACCTGCATAGTCTAGCCTATTTCTATCTGCTATCCAAGAAGCCGTCGCCGTCTTCCCCCAAGGAACCCGATCATTGCCATAGTCCGACTGTTCAAAATTCCTCACGCGGCGATTATCCCCAACCCATTCCTTAGCTGGGCGAAAATAGCTATCACGTGTTCGGGTAGCCGATGAGGTTTCAGACCCGTAAAGTCGCCACTTGGGATGTCTTTTACGAATCGCGTCAATATTATCTTCCGAGTAATTTAAGCCCACCACATCCAGCAAATTGGCTATCTTTTCATGACCTCCAGAACCATCTCCGAAGCGGAATTGGTCCATTCCCATAGTCACAAAACGGCTATCATCCACTTCCTTGACCCTTTCTAGCAAGCGTTTGATCGTCTTCAATGAATGGGCATCTCCATTTGCTTCGCTGACTTCATTTCCCAAGGACCACATAAAAATCGCTGGATTGTTCTTGCCACGCTCGATCATAGTGCGCAAATCATAATCTGACCAGAAATCGCCTACTTTCGCTTCTGGATGAGTCGCTTCTTCCTCAAAAAAGCGACCATAGTCATATTCTTTCTTGCCTCCATACCAGGTATCAAAGGCTTCTTCTTGAATAAGTAGCCCCATTTTAGCAGCCACATCCAGCAAAATACTACTGGCTGGATTATGGGTAATTCGAATTGCATTGACACCCATTTCCTTCATCTGGCGCAAGCGTCTCTCAGCAGCTGACCTGTTTTCCACAGATCCCAACGCTCCGTAGTCATGGTGCAGACAAACCCCATGAATCTTCAACCAGCTACCATTTAGAAAGAAGCCCTTATCCGCTTGCCAATCCATATAGCGGTAACCAAAGGTCTCCTCTTCTTCATCAACCAAAATGCCATTTTTATAAAGACGAGTCTTCAATTGGTAAAGGTGAGGGGAATCAATATCCCAAAGCAAGGGTTGGAAAATTGATATGGCTTGTTGGAAAGAATATTTGTCCCCAGACTCAATCACTAGAGAGTCTGTCGCCTGCCAGTCTGACAGCTGTTGTCCATCATACCAGATACTCTGCTCCAAATACACCGACACGGACTGAGGTCCATCATTTGAAACCTTACTTGTAAGCTGAGTCTCCACCCATCTATCTCTTTGTTCCTTTAGCTTGGGACTTTCTATCTTAATTCCATATAAATCCAGATGAACTGCATCTGTAATCAACAATTTTACTTCTCGGTAAATACCGCTACCAGAGTACCAACGACTGCTAGGTTGCTGATTTTCCACAAAAACCGCAAGCTGGTTGGCTGTCCCATCGTTTCTTAGATAAGGGGTGATATTATAAGAAAAGGGTGTATAGCCATTGGGATAATAGCCTAGCACTTGCCCGTTGATATAGACTTGGGCATTCATGTAAACCCCGTCAAACAACAAGCGCACCGATACAAGACTGGCATCTTCTTCCAAGTAAAACTGCGTCCGGTACCAGGCTTGACCCCCGTTTAACTGACCACCCTCATTTTGCGCTGGCGAATAATGGTCAAAATCATTGTAAATACTCCAGTCATGCGGCACTTGAATGGTCTGCCAATTTTCCCTCTGCAAATCCGGCGCCAAGGCCTCTCCTTTCCCTACCTCCTGGCTAAAAAACCAGTGATTTCGTAAAACTTCTTTTCTTCTCATATAAGCATTCCTCTTTAAACAAGTCTATTGACTTGACTATAGCACAAAACAAAAGCGCTTTCAAGATTTCCTCCATCACTCCCTAAATCCTCAGAAAAGATTCTATAATTTGTGGAAAAGTCTGAAAATCACTCCATATTCAAGCAAACTGTAATTTTCAAGAAACAGGGTCAAACCTTACAAGAGAGCAAAAAACACCCCTCTGAATGTTCATTCCAGAGAGATGTCCCTTTTGTCTTAACTATTGTAAATCGACTGTCTAAAGTCATCTGAATCTTTGAGATAAGCTTTATAAATCGCTTTTTTCAGTTTTTGAACGGGTGTTTCGATAAACTCAAACTTTTTAGCCGTGGTATTTCCTGCTTTTATTTGAGCAAGTTCTTCTTTAACAGCTTTATTCATAAGCTCTTGTAATTTTTCTTTACTATCAATCACTTCTTCTTTTCCGTTGTAATTTATAGTAATTAGTTTTAACTTACCTAATTTCTCAACACGCTCAGTTATTTGCTCTTTTTTGAAAGCTGCGTAAGATTTTCCTAAAATGTTATTGAAAATGTAAGTATCAGATAGAGGCTTGTTCTCAGACTCTGCTGCTTGCTTGTATTGATTTGACACATAAGGAACAAATCCTTCATAATAGCCCAAAGCAGCCATCAATTCAAAAGCTTGTTTTCTAAAGGTGATGTCCCCACTCATACCAGTGTCATTTTGACTAACACCATAAATGGTATCAAACATATCCACTAAATAATACCCATTAGCTTCAATAACACCTTTATCAGTAAATCCTTTTATAATGTAACGATTCACTAAAATGTTATTGTCAATTAAACTATTGATATCCGTTAGTTTTTCCGCTTCTGCCAGTGTGATTTCTGAGATTTTTTCACTCTTGTGCGTAGCTTGAACTGCTGGATTTGTGTATGTTACGGGTGTTCTAGTCCCAGTTGAAGTAATCGGAGTTATTTTCTTGAAGTATTTAGTTTTATCTGCCGCTGAAAGTTGTTTTGTTGCTTCCGCTTCTAAATAATCTAGACTATATAACACATCAAAACTTCCATGCATATAAGATTTCAAATCTGCATCCGTCTTAAATCTATCTGGTGTTTTGTTGTAGAAGCCATTTTTCTTACTTTCATCGTAAACGAAGTTTAAGTTGAAATATGTATCTTTTTCTGGTGTGTAAGAATTTTCGAAGATTCCTCTAGCATAAAACTCTGCCGCTGTACCATCTCGACGACCATGATTATTAAACAGTACTGTTCTGTCTAATAAATGCGTCATTTCGTGAGAGTAAGTCGCTGAACCTCTATCATCAAGAACTCTATCTATAAAGTAACGGACACCCACTCCATTGGCTTCTGCACCTACATTTTGCGATGGCGAGTACATTCCTAAAGGTGTCATGAAGTCTTTAACCCCTTTATCCGCTGTTGGTCCTGATTCTTTAGACCATGTTGTCGCTATTCCAGCAGACGTATTCGTCGTATATTTCTTCATCGTATCTACAATTACTCTATTTGTAATTAGTTTCGGACGATTTTCTTCTTTTGTAATTCTGTATAAAGTGTCAACATAATTAGCCTGTCTTGTGGCTGTTAGTTCTATCAATACTTTAACTTTTTCTAATTCTTCTTTATACTTAACTGGATTCGTTTTCTCTAAAGAAGTATCCATATACGTTCCGATGTTTCCGTAGGTTACCGTCGCTATGTTAGTTATAGCATACACGCTTGGTTCTTTAATATTTACCAAACCTAATAATGTAGCTACATTTTGTTGTCTTCTACTTTCTATTTGACGATTTTCAGCTCCATATTTCTCAGGAGGAGTAGTTAATTTTGTATATAAGTCTACTTTTTCATCAGGTTTTTCTTTCGAAGCTTTTTCAACTACGATAGCTTTAGTCGCTTTCTTCAACCACGTATCGCCATCCATATTAGTGAATGTAGTTCTATTGTAATCTAGGAAATCTAATAATGTTAGTTTATCTGTAATTTTACCAAAGTATTTCTCAAATGTTTTTGGACTATTGGTTAATCTTAATTCATCATAACTCATAGACCCAAGGTGTGTTAACCAATCTAAAGAAGTAAGGTCTTTTTTACCGAACGAACTTGGATTATAAGCTAGAATATCACGGATGTTGGTATCTCCAAAATCAATATTATAAAAACGATTGATATAGGATAACCCTAGTAATATTTTCTCTTTATTAGCTTCAATATCACCTTTTACTTTTTCTCTATTTTGTTGATTGTCACCTAAAATACTCAAGGTGTGCGCCGCAACTTTTTTCAAACTAGCTTCTAAATCGTTTTTAGTCGCATCAAGTGTTTCTTTAATCGATAATTTTTCAAGATATTCTTTTCGTAGAATTTCTTTTACTTCAGACTCTGTTATATTTGGATTAGTTTTTCGTAATTCGTTTCGTTTTAAGAAGAAATCTCGATTTATTTCTATGTCTGATGGAGCTAACTGTGATTTTAATTTTTCGTTTGTCAATAAATCTATAGACTTCATTTCAGTACTTGCTTGAGTTACATTCACCGCATTTTCTAACTCACTATTTTCTGGCAGTAAATGCGGTTTGTCTTCTTTAGTACCAACCAAAATTACTTTTTGGCGCATAGCTTTAGTTACTTCAGTTTTCTCAGTTGAATTTGTTAACTCTCCTGTCTCAGAATTAACTTCATAAGTTTTAGTGACGGTTGTTTCCCCTTGCTCGCCTTCACTTTGAACCTCTTCTTTTCCTTTCGGAAGTTCAGGATCATCTTTTCTTTCCTCAGTAATATCAATAGGTGACACTATCTTTTCTACGTTTCCAACTTTTACTATTTTGTCTTTAGCTGGAGTGTTTTCTGTTGTAGTTTCTTCTGAGATAGCTCCTGTTTCTTGATTTACTGTGTATTTTGTAGTTGATACTGTACGCCCTTTTTCACCCGGTGTTTCTTCTATTTTCTGATTGTAATCTAACGCTGGATTTGCTTCATAAACTGTTTTAAAAGGAATTTCTTGTGATTGAACTGTTGGTTTTGTTCCTACTGCCGTTATTTTCGCCTGCATTGGCTTAGCGACTTTTGTCGTTACAGCTGGCTCCGTCAAGTCTCCTGTTTGTTCATTTACTTTGTAGACTTTTATTGTTGTCGCTTCTTCATCTTGACCTTGTTCTCTAACTACTTTAACCCCTTTATCAAGTGACTCATCCGCAACAAACTGTTCGCGTCTTTTGACTGTTGATCTTGTTTCTTCTACATTTCCAACCTTAATAACTCTATCTACTGGATGTTTTTCTATCTTTGTTGAAGTGTTTTCTACTATTTTCCCAGTACTTTCATTAAAACTGTAAGAAGTAGTTGTCACTTCCTTACCATTTTCACCTGCTACTTCTACTTGTTGCTCTTGGTAATTTAAAGCTGGCGATGCTGTATAGATTGTTTTATAGTCCAGTACTTTTTCTTTCGTTACTGGACTTGGGACAGTTGGTTGCTCTTGGGGAGCTAAGGGTTCAGGCTGAACAGCTGATTCTGGTTCGTTTCCTTGACTTGGCTTGACCTCTGCAGATGAAGGCGTTTGTTCTGGTTGTTTTTGGGGTTCTTGTGGGGCAGACTCACCAGTATCTTTTACCCCCTCAACTGGATTCTCCAGCTGGTTCTCCTCACCCTTTTGTTCCGCAGAAGATTGATCTTCTTCGCGTCCTGATTCCACGGCTGGGCTTGCTGGCTCAGAATCTTTGGTCTCAGCAGTTTCTTTAGATGGTGGCTGGGACTCAGTACCTTGTGGGGCAAGAGTTTGATTTTCCTCGCCCCCTGATTCCATGACTGAGGTTGCTGGATCTGGTTGCTTCGGCTCGGCTTCGGGTTTGTCAGGTATTTGTTTCTCGCCCGATGTTGCTTCTGTACCCGGCGTTTCTTCTGCTCCTGGTCTTGGTTGTCCTATTCCATCAGCTGGTTTTGTCTCTGTTTCATTCTCTACTATTGGAGTTTTTTCAGATTGAACTGGTCTACCTTCCTCAGATTTTGGTGCAACTTCTTCCTTAGTCCCAACTGCAACCACCTTGTCCACCGGCTCTTTTGTAATTATATTTTCTATAACTTTACTAGATTTTTCCCCATTAACGATAGTGACTTCCGTATAGATGGTGCGTTCACCAACAACACCGTCTTGAACAACTTTAGTTTGCCCTTTAGCTAAGCTTGCATCTTCTTGTTCTATCGTTTGGAAAGCAACCTCCTCTGTAGTGACTAGCAATTCTGGTTTCTCTACTGTGGCATTTAACACACCTTCCTCAGGACTTGTTTTATAATCACTATTATTTTCTGCTTTTGGTTGTTCTACTTGGGGATTTCCTGCAACTTCTTCCTTAGTCCCTATGGGCAAAATTTCATCAGGAGCTTGTTTGCTTACAGGAGCTTCAACAATTTTCTCAACTGCGTAGGATGGTTGAGGAGATTGCACAAGGTCTTCAGTCGAGCTAAAATGAGATGTAGTCTGTGGTACAATCTTCTTAAATTGAGGTTCTGAACTTTCCTCCTTTTGAGATAATGCTGGCGACTCTATCTTATCAACAGAAAGTTCCTTGCTAGCACTATCTCTTACCAAATAATATCCCGTAAATTCATATCCTTGGACTCTTTCAGGACTTGGTAAAAACTGACCTTCTACCCTTTTAACAAGGGCTGGTTGCAATTCTACCAGATTTTCTAAAGCAGAGATGGATGCTCCCCAGCCACCAACAGCAAAGACGGTCACAAGGAAGTAAGACGCTCCCCTTTTTCTCTTGATTAAAGTAAAGGAAAGCAATAATAATCCTGCTCCCAAGATAAACATCCCATCATTAGAAAAAAGACCTGTTTCTGGTAATCTTGTAGCCAATTTTCGATAGATAAAGTAGTATTCTTTTCCCTCTTTTACCTCAATCTTATTTTCTTCAAACCATTGCAACTCAGATTTCAGCTTTTCAGATAAATCCTGCTCATCCAAATAATGACTTGAAATTAGTTTTGAACTCGTTTCGGTAGCCTGTACAGGTTGAGCACTCATACCAGCAAAAAATAGACTCGTTCCTAGCAAGACTGAACAAGCTCCTATTGCATATTTCCTCAAAGAAAAACGCTGCTTTCTCTCAAATTGAAATTCTTTCATCCCATCTCCCATCATTCATTATTACTGTATATTTAGTATATCAGAAATAGTCTATATTCACAAATCTTTCTAGTTATTCCCTTATCATTCCTAATTAAAGTAGACAATATACAATAATTTTTAGTTAAATGTATATCAATGTTCTTTGTTTTTCTTAACAAACGTAATACAAAAAGAGCCTGTTGCCAAGCTCTTTAATCTATTATTTCTTTTCAGCGCGAAGGGCTGACAAGATTTGTGTACGGATATCATCTACACCATTTGGAGTATTTGGTAAAAAGATGGTTTGATTTCCTTTTGCAGCAAAGGTGTTCAAGGTATCCAAATACTGGTTGGTCAAGAGGATTGACATGATTTGTTCTTCTGTCATACCAACATTGGCTTCCTTGAGTTCGGTGATAGACTCTGCCAATCCATCCACAATCGCCTTACGTTGTTGGGCAATCCCCACACCATGAAGGCGGTCTTTTTCTGCTTCGGCTTCAGCTGCAGTGACAATTTTAATCTTATCGGCTTCTGCCAATTCTTGCGCTGCGACCCGCTTACGTTGCGCTGCATTGATTTCATTCATGGATTGCTTGACTTCTGCGTCTGGTTCAACCTTAGTAATCAAGGTTTTCACGATAATATAACCATAAGTAGTCATTTCTTCTGCTACTTGGTGTTGAACTTCAAGGGCAATCTCATCTTTTTTCTCAAACAATTCATCCAAGGTTAATTTTGGAACAGAAGAACGAAGGGCATCTTCGATATAAGATTTAATCTGAGATTCTGGACGCATGAGTTTATAGTAGGCATCTGTCACGCTCTGCTCGTTGACACGGTACTGAGTCGCTACATTCATCATAACGAACACATTGTCCTTGGTCTTGGTCTCAACCACAATATCGCTTTGCAGCAAGCGCAACTGAATGCGTGCTGCAATCGAGTCAATCCCAAAAGGTAAGCGAATATGAATACCGCTATTGGCAACCTTTTGGTATTTCCCAAAGCGTTCAATAATCGCCACCGACTGCTGACGAACCACATAAACTGTACTCAGTGTGACTATCAGCAATAGGAGCACACAAACAATCAGAAAAATCATGAAAAATATTGCCATAATGGAACCTCCACAAGTATTTTTCTAGTATTATAGCACATTTAAAGAAGGCTGTGCCGTTTTTACTGCGATTTTTCCTGAAATGTCAATAATTAGAGGTGAATTGTCACATTGTCGTCTAATCTCTTGCTAAAATAACTGGTAAGAAATTAGGTGCACCATGCCAGTTCTTTCTAGACCACCCTTATTTCGATTTTAAACAATTAAGAGTCAAACTGGAAACAGACAGATATTGAGCTAATGTAAATCTGTTTGTGACAAATGTTTTTAATATAATGTTTTATCCCTCAAGTTAATGAAGGAAGTTGTTATATATAGCAATTTTACTCACAATGTAAGTTAGTTTTAATATACAAGCTACCATACTTCAAGAATTAAGCAATGTTGATGATATAAATTTATTGTGGTATACTATTTTTGTCATCGGTTACCGATTACGTTCCTATGGGTTCGTGAGAGGAGGTAAAACTAATGAGCCTTATCATAGAGCTCGCTCTTACTATTATAGCGGATGTCATCGCAGGAATTATCCTGTATTTCGTCTGCAGATGGCTAGATAGTAAGGAGTAGACCGAGTGACTAGCCTATCAACACCCGTTAAAATCGCTAAGATACGTCAAAAAAGCCCTTAACTACGGCCATAGTTAGGGGCTTTGGTGTTCTAATGAACCTTACCAATTGACTATATTCTAGCATATAAGTCCTAATATTTCAAGCATTAAGTAAGGTTGATGGTCTAAATTTATTGTGGTATACTATTTTGGTCATCGGTTACCGATTACGTTCCTATGAGTTCGTGAGAGGAGGTGAAACTAATGAGCCTTATCATAGAGCTCGCTCTTACTATTGTAGCGGATGTTATAGCTGGAATTATCTTGTATTTCGTCTGCAGATGGCTAGATAGTAAGGAGTAGACCGACTGACTAGCCTATCAACACCCGTTAAATCGCTAAGATACGTCAAAAAAGCCCTTAACTACGGCAATAGTTAAGGGCTTTGGTGTTCTAATGAACCTTATCAATTAACTATATTCTAGCATATAAGCCCAGATATTTCAAGAGTTTTATTTATTTTTTAAGTTCCCTTAGATATCTGAAAGGTCTAAAGTGAAACGGAATAAGTAATGTCTAATCCCTTTAAAAGACTCACAAAAACATCATTGCAGTGAACTGCACTCCAATAGTTCAAGAATTAAGCAATGTTGTTGATATAAATTTATTGTGGTATACTATTTTTGTCATCGGTTACCGATTACGTTCCTTGCGGTTCGTGAGAGGAGGTGAAACTAATGAGCCTTATACCTGAGCTTGCTCTTACTATTATAGCGGATGTTATAGCTGGAATTATCTTGTATTTCGTCTGCAAATGGCTAGATGGTAAGAAGTAGACCGAATGACTAGCCTATCAACACCCGTTAAATCGCTAAGATACGTCAAAAAAGCCCTTAACTATGGCACTAGTTAGGGGCTTTGGTGTTCTAATGAACCTTATACACTAATTACATTATAGCATATAAGTCCTAATATTTCAAGCATTAAGCAATGTTGATGATCTAAATTTAATGTGATATACTATTTTTGTCATCGGTTACCGATTACGTTCCTTACGGTTCGTGAGAGGAGGTGAAACTAATGAACCTTGCCCCAGAGCTCGTTCTTACTATTGTAGCGGACGTCATAGCAGGAATTATCTTGTATTTCGTCTGCAAATGGCTAGATGGTAGGAAGTAGACCGAATGACTAGCCTGTAAACACCCGTTAAATCGCTAAAATACGTCAAAAAATCCCTTAACTACTGCAATAGTTAAGGGATTTGGTGTTCTAATGAACCTTGCCTATCGATTTTATTCTAACATACAGGTCCAGATATTTCAAGAGTTTTATTTATTATTTAAAATTCCTTAGTTCTGAAAGGTATTTGATTTTTCATCAATTCATTTAAAAATACTATACAAATTTCTTACATTTTCCATAAGTGTGATATAATGGACTCAATAAGATAACTTGTGAAGGATAAACGCTGGGTCCCAGAATGGGGTAGACTGAAAGGTTGAGCATTCCTATGTGCCTGGGGTTATCTTTTTATTTTGATTTTTTTAAGGCTCTCTACAAAGTTTAGAGGGTCTTTTTCTATTCCTATAGAATATACCAAAACACCCCTTAACTATCGCACTAGTTAAGGGCTTTGATGTTCTAATGAACCTTATCCATTAAAATCATTCTAACATACAGACCCCGATATTTCAAGAGTTTTATTTATTGTTTAAAGTTCTGAAAGGTCTATAATGCAGTTAGCTATCTAGTACCCAAAAACCGACTAGCTCTTATGAACTAGTCGGTTTCTCATCAATGCGCCAACATTTCTTGGGCAATTTCTTGGCCAGATAGGTTATCTGGGTAGTAGGTTGGCCAGTTGTCCATTTCTTCAAAGAGGGCTTCTTGGCTTGTGCCTCCAAAGAAAATATGGAAATGTTCTGCCTTAACTGGGGCGATATTGTGGTCACTAAACTGAACATACTTGAACTGTCCAGCGTCCGCATCCGTTGCTTCAAAGAGGAAGCGCACGCCACGATTGCCTTTCTTGTAAGTCAAGATTTTCTTACCCACATACTTGTAAGTGTATTTCTTGCTTTGTCCACCTTGAACAAATTCCATAGTATTATCAGTAATGTTAATCTTAGTGACATCTGTCTGATAGCCTTTTGTATAGTAGGCCTTGTACTCTGCCTGAGTCATCTTACCAGTCAACTTAGCCTTGTAGTCAAAGACTTGGTCAAACGTACCATCTTCAAGGAAAGGATAAACTGATTGCCAGTTACCTGCATAGTCACTCAAAGTGCGGTCCTTGACGTCTGCATCCTCAAAGTAACCATTTTGAACTGTCTTGGTATCCTCTGCCTTTTCAGGTTCGATAGCTGGACCTTCTTGGTCTGTTGTTTGTTTTAGAGCCTTGAGGTTTTTCTCCATGATAGAGATGTAATTTTCTCCCGCCTTGGTGTCCTCTTCTGTCAGACTTTCTAAAGGATTAAGGACATCTGTTTTGACACCTGCCTCTTTTGAAAGTGTGTTAGCAAGGGCTTGTGAGGCATTTTCTTCAAAGTAGATATAGGCGATTTTATTTTTCTTGACGTACTCTGTCAATTCTGCCAGACGTGCAGCTGATGGCTCTGCATCTGGAGAAAGTCCTGAGATAGCGACTTGTTTGAGCCCATAGTCTAAAGCGAGATAGTTAAAGGCTGCGTGTTGCGTTACAAAGCTCTTTTGTTTGGCTTGAGACAAGCCTTCTGCATAAGCCTTATCCAAGGCTTGTAATTTTTCGATATAGGCAGCAGCATTCTTCTCAAAGGTCTCTTTTTTATCAGGATAATCTGCTGACAAGCTATCACGGATGTGCTCTACAAGTTTAATGGCACGAACTGGTGATAACCAAACATGGGGGTCAAACTCATGGTGATGGCCTTCTTCGCCATGGTCATGGTCTCCCTCTTCTTCCTCACCACCTGGCAAGAGCAACATATCACCTGTCGCCTTGATGGTTTTCACTTTTTTCTTATCCAAAGTATCTAGCAATTTAGGAACCCAAGTTTCCATGTTTTCATTTTCATAGACAAAGGTATCTGCATCTTGGATTTTGGCAACTGCCTTGGCAGACGGTTCATATTCATGGGGTTCTGTACCAGCACCGATGAGAAGTTCTACATTAGAAGTATCTCCTGCTACTTGCTTGGTAAATTCATAGACAGGGTAAAAGGTTGTCACGATATTGAGTTTGCCATCTGCTTGCTTTTGATTGGAACAAGCCACTAAAAACAAGGCACATAGACTGGCTAGTAATAAGCTAATTTTTTTCATCTTAGTCTCCTATTTGATAAAACGTCTTACTAAACTGATTAGTAAAAAGACAGTTACAAAAATAATGGTAATACTTGCACTTGCAGGTGTTTCTGCATAGTAGGAAATGTAAAGTCCTGCTACCATTCCCAAAAATCCAATAGCACTGGCAAGCAGCATAACCGATTTAAAGTTTTTCCCCAGACGCAGGGCAATACTAGCTGGTAAGACCATGATAGTCGATACCAAAAGAGCTCCTGCAGCAGGAATCATAAGGGCAATGGCCACCCCTGTCACCATGTTAAAAAGAATGGACATGGTACGAACAGGCAAGCCATCCACAAAGGCCGTATCCTCATCAAAGGTCAGGATATACATTGGACGAAGGAAGAGGAAGGTCAAAATCAAGACAACCGCTGCAATGACAAAGAGGGAAATAACCTGCTCCTCACTGATAGTCACGATTGAACCAAAAAGATACTGGTCCAAACTCATAGAACTCGAGCTTTTACCCTTGCTCATAACAATCAGAGAAACAGCCAGACCTGTTGACATGAGGATAGCTGTCCCGATTTCCATAAAACTCTTATAAACCGTACGGAGATACTCCAGAAAGATCGCCGCAATCAAGACAATGGCAATAGTAGAAATAGTTGGAGAAATCCCTAGTACCAGACCAAAGGCTACACCTGAAAGCGAGACGTGGCTGAGGGTATCACTCATCAAACTCTGACGGCGCAAGATAAGGAAGGTCCCCAATACTGGCGAGAAAAGACTCATGGCAATAACGGCCAGAAAGGCACGTTGCATAAAGTCATAAGATAACAAACTAAGCATGGCCCACCTCCTGATCATTCTCATGAACGTTGAAACAACGCCATGGCGAGTCTTGGTTACGGACTAGATGAATATTGCGGTCCGCATAGTCCTTAACTTCTTCAGGGTCATGGGTAATCATCAAAACAGCCTTGCCATGATGATGGGCGCTGTGGTGCATGAGTTCGTAAAATTCGTTTTTACTTCCTGCATCCATCCCCGTTGTCGGCTCATCTAGGATAAACACATCTGGATCCGAAGCAAACATACGCGCAATCACCGCTCGCTGCTTTTGTCCTCCAGATAGAGACCCTAAGCGTTTGTCTCGGTGTTCCCACATACCAACTGAGTCCAAACTAGCCTTGATATGCTCCTCATCATGAGCATTCAAACGACGGAACCAACCCTTTCGTGGATAGCGACCGGACTTGACAAATTCATAAACCGTACTTGGAAAACCAGCATTAAAACTGGCAATCTGTTGAGGAAGGTAGGCTATTCTCAATTTCTTACCCTGCGTATTTGTCTTTGAAATGGTCACCTTTCCAATGCGTGGTTGGAGAATTCCAAGACTGGCCTTAATCAGTGTCGTCTTAGCTGCCCCATTCTCCCCCGTCAAGGTAACAAATTCCCCACTATCAACACTATAATTGATATGTTCAAGAACGGGCTCCTTATCATAATAGAAGGATAAATCCTCTACCGTAATATATCTCATTATTTGATTTCTCCTACTAAAGCAGTCAAAAACCGCTGGATCACTTTTTGTTCATTTGGAGTAAACTGAGTCGCCACTTGTTCATAGGTTAAAAGTGTATGCTCATGGTGATGATGATGCTCCTCAGCGATTGGACGAGCCAAATCAGTCAACTGATAAAAAATCACACGCGCATCCTTAGGATCTTTAGACGTTTCCAACATCCCTTCCTTGACCAAAGACTTAATGGCCTTGGTAACTGCTGCCTGACTGACATTGAGACGACGCGCCAACTCTGAATTGGTTAAAGATTCCTCTGACAAGAGCATGAGAATATGCTCCTGAGTATTGGTCAGAGCCACCTCGCTAGTGCAATGACCTATTAGGATTTCATGCTGATTTTCTGCCTGTAAAATCACCTCATTCAAAAAGCCATCGATATCCTTCGCTAGCTGTCTCATATCTGACTCCTTTCCTTTTGAACTTCTCTTTTTAAGAGAAAAATACTATTCTTTGACATTTTGTTTACCAGTTAATTATATCACAAGCAAAAAAAGAGTCAAGAAAAAACGTAAAAATCGGCTTCATTCTTGAACTCTTCATAGGATGGTCAATCTTTGTGCGCAAGTTTATTATAGTAACAATGAGGCATTTTATCTTATTTTCTTACCTAGGTAGTGGCGTTGTAACAAAGTCTCCACGACTTCAAAATCCAACTCATCATCGATATCATAAGAATAGAGCTTTGGCATTTCATAAGCTACTGTCTTATCTGTATAAAAGCTCTCATCCCGTAGGTAAAGACTCTTACGAGAAATCCAAATACTTCCGTTGGGATAGTAGTAAAGAGGCTCTTTCTGACGAGCATAGTGCTTGGAAACTTGAAGTGGACGGATAAATGGCGACTCTTCCAACTGCAAGTAAAGACTACGACTCTTGTCTGCCTTGACACAGGAAATCAAATGATCTGCTCCAGACTTGCAGTAGAGTTGATAGGATTCGGTAAGGTGATCTACCTCTCTCAAGGGTGAAGTCACCTGTAAATTAACGAATACTTGATTCTCTTCAAAGGGTTGTAAAAAATCGCATAAAGTTGCTAGACTAGAGGTTGTTGACAAGGCCAGTTCTTTTGGTCTGTGGACACAGCAAATCTCTGGATAGACTTGACGACAGAGTTCCAGATAGGTGGGAGAATCTGACGATACCCATATTTCACTAAATAACTTGGAGGCTAGAGCGACCTCTATCGTATAGAAAACCAAGGGTTTGCCTGCAAGTGATTTAATATTTTTATCCACTAAGCATCGAGATCCAGAACGAATCAGAATAATGGCTATCGGTTTAGATTTTTCTTTCATCTAACCTTCCTAGAAATAAGATAAAAACGGATAGAGTAATGATAGGATTAGCAACACTTTTCAATCACCTTATTACAACACCAAATCAGAAAATACTAACAATCTCATCAAGCACAAGTCCTCTTATTTTATCCCTCTTAACATAAAAAGTGGAGAAGACAGTGATTGTCCTCTCCAAATTTTAGCTAACACCAACCTACTACAGTTGATAAATCAATATTTTGAGCAAATACTATTCACTATCCTTCTTACGTAGAACAAGGCTTAATCCACTCAAAATGCCAACAAATCCAAATGCTGCTAAGGTTGCATTTGACTCAGTACCTGTATTTGGCAATTGAGATACTTCCCTTGATGGAGCTGGATAAGTACTTCCACCAGAATGATAAGTTGATGGAACTGAGTTATTCGGAACTTTAGGTGTTTCCGGATTTTCGTTTTGTTGAGGGGTAGGAGTAGGTGTTGGTGTTGGAGTCGGTTCTGGCTTAGGCTCTGGTTTCGGTTCCGGTTTTGGCTCTGGCTTAGGCTCTTCAGGAATCTTCAACTCTGGAATGTCCACAACTGGAGGATCTAACGGAACCACTCCACCGTCAAACTCAGGAACTTCTACTTTTGGAGCATCCATTTGCATTACATATTGGTAAACAATAGTAGTAACACCTTCTTTAACCAGTCCTTTTTCCTCAATCGTATTGTTGAACTTATCAGAAGCTGGAAGAACACGTTTCAATCGGAATGTCACTCCATCCACTTCAATCGTTTGTGGTGGTGTCACCGCATACTCTTCACCAGTCGCAGTGTATGTAGTCTCTGCCTTATCGCCCGTAATTGTAGTACTTGCTTTAGCTACAACTACATTATCTTTTACAACAACATCTGATGCAAGGAAGTTTTCATTAACATCTACAAATTTAACGATTACTGTTCCTTTTTTATCTTTTTCAGCATCATCTACTTTTCCATTGTATTCTGGCACTTCCTCTTTTGGTGGGAATGGCGGAATAAATGGTTCTACTTCTTCTGCGTATTGATAAATAACCGTTGTTGTTCCTTCTGGAATTTTACCTGATTCTTTATCTGAGTTTCCTAGAGTTGTTGACACTGGTAGTACTCGTCGGTAAATATATTTCTTACCGTTAAATTCTATTGTTTCTTTACGATTTTCTACTGTGCTATATTCTTCATTTGTTGGTGTGTATGTTGTTTCGGCATCACAATCAGCATAGACTTTTGTCGTAGCTTTTTCTACTACTACATTATCTTTAACAGTAACTGCAGTGTCAATTTCATTTCCTTGAGCGTCTACATACTTAACAACTACAGAACCTTTTTTATCTTTCGCTACATCGTGTTCGATAATTTCAGGATTTTCACGGTATTTTACAATTTCACTACTGTCAGTTGATTCGTGTGTTACTGGTAATTCTGCTACTTTTTCTTTGTCTACAGAGTATTTATCGATTTTTGGTGATACTACTTCAGCAAGTTTTTGTTCTTTAGTCCATTCGCTTGTGTATACTACTTCACCGGTTCTACTATTGATTTCTTCACTTCTTGTGAAACGTGCATTTTGGTTAACAGGAGTAGATGCCTCTTGCCCAGCTTTTGGTCCATTTTCGTAAACGTAAGAGATATTACGTTTCACTTCTGTTAATAGACCTAGATCTTTGTATGAACGGTTTTGTGGATCATTAGGAATCTTATCCTCTGGTTTTGGAGGAGTATTATCCCCTTCATTAGGTTTAGTGGGATCAACTGGAATGATTTCATCGTATTGATAAACAACTGTTGTAGTTCCTTCTTTCACCTTACCAGTTTCTTCTACTACGTTGTTGAAATTAGTATCTACTGGTAATACGCGATAGAATGTGTATTTCTTACCACCCACTGTTATGATTGTTTGTACTTTATTGTTTTCAGTACTGTAATCTACATCGTTATTTGTTACTTCATCACGCGTTGATAGAACTACATCACCTGACTTAGTCGCGTATGTTTTCGTTGTTTTAATAACTGCATCTGTTACTACATTTTCAGCATTTTTGATTTCATTACCATTAGCATCAACGAATTTAACAACTACAGAACCTTTAGTATCAACTACTTTAGATGGTGTTGTTTCTTCTTGTTTATCTAACGTATAGCTATAAATAACGTGTTTTTCACCTTCAGTCACATCACCAGTTGCTGAAGCTGAGTCAGATGTTGGTCCTACATATTTATAAACTAAACCTGTAGCTTCATCTTTTAGCGTCGGATATTGTTTATCCGTTGTGTCATAGTTTTCTGTTACTGTGCGTTTTTCTGTGCGTTCAGAAACCTTCACTCCTTTTGAGTAAGTTACATAAGTGTCTTCATACTCTAGAGGAACATTATTCTTCACTACTTCTGTTTCTTTTAATGTTTTCAAGCTTCCATCTTCGTTGATTACAACGTGTTTTACATCAACTGAACCTGTTTTTGTAACTTCTGATTTAGATGGGGTTTTCTCTTCTTCACTTACTAGACGGTATTCGTAAACAACTTCTGTTGTTCCTTCTACTACTTTTCCACTAGCTGCTGGTGATCCTTGTTTTAGACCTACATACTCATATGTATATCCCGTTTCAGCATCTACTAGCGTCGGATATTGTTTATCTGTTGTGTCATAGTTTTGTTCTACAGTTGCAACATCTGTACGTTCACCAACTTTTGTTTCACCTGAATATAGACTTACAATCGTTTTTGTTTCTAGCGTTACATTTTTTTTATCAGTTTCTGATTTCAGTTGTTTCCCATCAGTTGTGACATACTTGATAACTACGCTACCTTGCTTAGAAGCTCTTGCTTCTCCTGCTTCTTCTTTTGTGATTTTTTCCCTATAATAATGAGTTACGACTGGTTTTGCTTCACTCATTACTTTATAAGCACGAATCGGAGTAATCACTTCTTTTGTAGTGTAGGTTGTTTCATTATGAGTTGTTATGTCTTTAGTACTAAAGAAGCTAATCTTATCATTATCAGTTATAGTGTAACGTTCGTTTGTTCCTTTTATTTCCTCATCTGTATCACCTTTATACACCTTAAATTCCACAGATTCTTCAGGTGATACTACTGTAACTGTTCCATCTTCTTCAACTGTTACAGTTCCTTTTTTAGTTAATTCATTAAATTCTTGGTTTCTTACAAGTGTTTCAATAAGCTCTCCCGTCATATTTTCTTTTGTGACAATTGCTACGTATTGAAGTTTAATTTCTTCGTTATTAAAATATTCTGCACTACCATTATCCGATGAGTCAGAAGTTAAAAATGTGAACACTCTTGTACTTATTCTGGTTTTTTCAATAATACCATCTACTTCTTTAGTCGTATTCTCTTTTTTAATTGTGAAGTCTCCGATTATATTTTCAATATCCTTCTTATAAGACTTCCTTTCTGGATCATTATCAAAAAAACTATTTCCTAAATTATAACCATATTCAACACTATTGTCCCCCTTTTTTATATAACCTATATCGATATTTTTACTTTTCTCTTCAATAAAATTATCTAATCCTTCTTTAGCAGCTATTACCTTCGCTAAACCTGCTTCATCTCCAAAATCTCTAGCTTTTTCTTCGGCATATTTCAGCAATTCGTAATAAAAGTGATAATCATTCTTTAAAATGTCAGCTGGCCTAGCATTTTTTAATTCTGAATCACCTTTCTTTTTTCCTTTGAAGTAGTCTTGGCCGTATTCTATATTATCTCCTTCGGAATCATTCAGTTTATAAAGCCTATCTATTTCGTCCACTTTTTCATCATCCGCGGTTCCAAATACCCCATCAGCACCTGCTCTATAGAATTCACTTGATACATTCTCTTTCTCATCAAGCAAGTATGTACTCGCCTCAAATTTGGTTAGAGCATATGTTAGATTCTCAACTTCAAACGATGGCGAATGATATTTTTTAGTAGTTGTTACTTTCTTATTATCACCCACCGCATACGTGTCTTTATCCATTACAAGGACTGTATCACCTTCTTGAAGGGTTACATTTTCTTTCCTGAAATCTTTGGCATCAGCTTGGCCAGCTTTCCATTTTGTAACGGCATCTTCATCGCTAGTTACACCATTAGCTTCTACAAATTTTCCGTATTGTCCATCAGCTATTTCTTCAACTAGATAAACTTTCCCTGTTGTTTTTGTATAATCGATTTCCCCTAGTTTATTGTGCATTCCTTCTGGAGATACTCTTGCTTCGATGTTGTTGAAGCTTTTTTTTTCATAAGTTGCTTTATCAGCACCCTCTACTTCAGAACGAACGTATTCATAAACCTTGTTATTTGCTTCTACTGTATCTTTTTTACCCGTTTCAGCTGTTACCTCAGCTCCTGTTTTGGCTACAGTTGATTCACGATAGTCTTTACCATCAGTATCATAAGCAATTCCTTTTTTATCATAAGGAGTTGTTACTGTACCTTTTTCACCTTCTACTGTTTCTGTTTTCAGTAATGACTTGTCAGACTCAAGTTTATAATTGACGGTTGCTTCTGTTTTGAAGTTTACTGTATCATTACCGTCCACATCACCTGTGTTTTGATTCGCTTTTGTTGGTTCGGCTACATCTTTTCCTAATACTGCATCCACTTTTACAGTTTTAGAATTTTTATCATCTGTGAATGTTGTAGCTGATGTAGATGCTACTTTTGAAGTATCACTCACTACTGTTGCTGTGTCTGTACCATTTGATGAAACAGCTGCAAATACTGGACTTGCACCAATGGATAAAGCCACACCTGTCGCTAAAATTGTTGCCCCAATAAGTTTAGAATCTGTACGTCCATCTTTATACTTACGAAGGGAAAATTTTTCTTGTTTATTATGAAACATAAAATACTATTCTCCAAAAAATTCATTGTTTTTCGACGATTTAATATATATATATATTAAATCGATGTATTATCATCTATTATAGCATTTTACAGAGATAATGTAAACTTATATAACTCCAAAGTTTCCCTCTTTTGATAGTCTTTAGCAAAGGTTGCCGATGCATAACGGCCTTCTTTTTGATAAGCATTTAACCACAAGATTAACTCTCCAATGTCACCAAATGTTGTGACAACTTTAGATTGATTCTTGTAGTATCTGTGAGCTAAATCTGTGTCCGACAAGAGACAGACCAAGCCCTTGGCAGATGCTTCCACAGCCGAATTAGCAAAACATTCACTCATAGAACACGATAGATAGCCTCGGTGTTTCTCATAAGGAACTTCTTCTAGAAAACCTGCATAATGGACATTCAGCGGTAAGTCTTCCTGTCTATAACCTTTAGGTAGGTTTCCATAAATCGTTAGCTGACTATCAGGAACTTGTCTAAAGGCCTCGATAGCCCATGCACAACGTTTCACCATGGTCATATTACCAACGATACACCAATCGGTAACTGTTGCATATTCTTTTTCCAAAACTTCATCCACAAACATTGGAGGTAAAAAGCGAACCTTATCTTTCCCTATCATCTGCTCTAAAACAGGACTTGCAACGATATTCTGACACCAGCCTTGTAAGACAAACTTCATCATAGGGTCTAAAATATTGTAATGGGTGTAAGCAAATAATTTCCGGCCTGTATTTTGGAAAAATTTTCTCAATTGAAGAGGATATTCATTTACCATATCAATGATAAATCGATCATCTATCGTAGAATGATTAGCTAAATAAAGACTAACTAATTGCCATTGCGTATAGGTTTCTCCACTTCTTAGGTTTTGATAAGAATGGTAATTTCCAGCTACATCTCCCTTTAGTAGCTCTCCTTTACTATCATAAAGGGTAAATTGTTCTTCTTGACAATGGAAGCGATAAAGCAATTGAGAAGTATAACATTCAATATCGCCATTTTCATAGTGGACCAAACCTACATATCCTTTATTTGTATACTCTACGTCGGTAACATTGCTTAGGTCTTGCACAAATTCTTTTGGGACACTCGGTTTTTGTCTAGCCAGGTCTGACTGATCAAAAATAACATGATAGAAGTTTTCAAAGCCAAGCTTTTCCAATGTTTCTACAAAATTCGCTACAAAATTCCCCAAATTTGTTAAAACAATTTCTTGCTCTACTTGCAGACTTTTAAAAATTTCTTGACGTGCCAATTGACTTCTTTCAAAGCCATAGATATTGATAGGAAGATGTTCCTTTATAGTAAACACTTTAGTCATGTTTCAATACCTCCTCTAACGACAGCCCTCGACTTTTAGCCAATCGTGATCTAAAAGCCATTTCTCGTCTATGCTGATTTGATAAGCGATAATAGGTTGTAACAGTATTGAGAATGAGAGCATTATCCTTTGTGACCAATCTCGCCCATAAGTGCCAATCTTCCATTCCATCAAAGTCAGAATGATAACCTCCTGCTTCATCATATGCAGAACGCTTAAAAATGACAGTTGAATGGTTAAATATATTTCGGTAAGCAAGGTATAACCATAACAACTCTCCTGATAATTCATTAAATTTGTTGTATATAAGCTTATCAGATAGTTTATCCTCTTCAGCAATCACTTTAGCTCCAATAATATCTAAATGACTTTCTTTTTCTAGTCTATATAATAGTAAGCCTAAATGCCATGGAGCCCACAAATCATCAGCATCCTGTCTAGCTATATACATACTATCGCTTTTAGAAATTCCAAAATTCAAAGCTTTTGAAATTCCACCGTGTTCTTTTTTGAAATATTTGATTCTTGGCTCCCAATGATAGGATTTACAAATTTCTTCTGTTCTATCTGTAGAACCATCATCAACGATAATTAAATTGAAATTTTCATGAGTCTGATTTAAAACAGATTCAATTGAGAGTTGAATAGTCTCTTCATTATTGTACGTAGGCATAACAATATCAACCTGTGTACCTGATTGAGATACATTTTGATAGGGTACACCCAATTTTGCAAAAACATCTGATTCATGAGTTGTTAAAAAAGTACGATAACCATGAACCGATACTCCTTCTATATCTTTTATCAATAAAAGTGCTGTCGAATAAAAACTATGAACCTCAACGAACTCATATTCCTCTAGCAAAAGATAAATTTCTTCTTCAAAACAGAACCTAGTTTCTTTGAATTTATCTGGTGAGACATTCAAAGGAATTCTAGGGTGAGGATAGTAGTAATCAATCTTCTTTTCATCTAAAATTTTTGAAGTCAATTGTCTAGTGATTTCAAAAGATTCCTGATAAGGGAGAGAGGCTAAAAATTGCCCCAAAAAAACACTTATTTTTTTACCATTCTTAGCTCTATGAAAATCAATTGGTTTAATATCAAGCTTTAAAAAGACCTGTTTCTCTTTTGGAAAGAGAATGCAATCCTCAAATACCGTATAATGTCTAGTTGAAAATGACAGGACCTCCCTCATAGTAAAATGTGTAGCTTGAATCGTCCTGTCAAGACCTTGTGTATAGAAATTAAGCGGCACAATTGAAGTACTACCATCATCAAAGCTATACAAATTCATCGTACTGGGATTAAATAGATTAAGCGCTACAGGATTATCTAAGCTCGCTAAATAGATATTACTGACAGACTTCCCTTTTAAAGCTTCCCGCATATCGTCTAAAACAGTTTTTCCTTCTAAAACAATGACTTCCTTACAAAATTCCTTCATCCGTTCAGCATAGTAAGTCTGTCTCTGATCATCTGACATCTTTAGATAAATCCCAATAAAATCTTCTGAAACAGTCTGAACGACTTCTTTTGCGACTAAAACTTGAAATGGGGACGTGCAAAAGATTATATTTTTCAAATTTATCTCCTTAAAATTTTTTACAAGTAGATTTTTTTGTCTAACAGGACTTAGAAACATTCGCTTCATAATCATAGAATCATACAAAATCAATCATTTCAACTTATACTCAATGAAAATCAAATAGCAAACTAGGAAGCTAGCCGTAGGTTGCTCAAAGCACTGCTTTGAGGTTGCAGATAGAACTGACGAAGTCAGCTCNNGAAGAGATTTTTGAAGAGTACTATATTTAAATACACTGTTTCTAAGTGCTTCTTACCTAAAATTATAGCATATGATAAGTCTTCTCTCCAATAAAAGAACAGTCAAGTAAATGCTAATATAATATTCTGAAGGAGCTCCTGTTTCCAGATTCTCTGATAATACTTTCAATAAGTAAAATGAAAACAGGCAGAATAATCTGTGATAGCCTAAAGATTAATAAAAAGAATCTGGGACAAAAGTCTAACCTTAAATATAAAAAGCGAACAAACGAGTTTTCTGACACTCAGAATTCTGTCTTGTTCGCTTTTTTATCTAATCTATCGATTTTAGAAATTTATAATAAAGAATTCCTAAAATCAAAATCTTTTTGTCCCAGCCTCCACTTCTATATTCACCTATTGAAATTCCTTGACATCTCCATCATAAGTCGCCCAGTCTTTGCTGAAAAAGCACTCATTCAGATGGTAAGTCGGAGCTGGGGTTGGATTGGATAGGAAAGGATCAACTGCCTTGTCAAAAGCCAACCAACCCAACCAACCAAGGTGAATGGTGTCCTTCATAAAGAAAGGCTCCCCGCCATCCTTAGAAAAATCTGCTATATTGGTAAAACCTTGACTTTCTAACTGGTAGCGAATCTTCTGCACCGTTTGTTGGTACATATCCTCTCGTAGACCAGCGTAGTCCATCCATTTTTTATTAACAGGTGGAATGATAAAAATCGGGTTGACCTTAGATTTAGAAAACTGGGTTAAAACCAACTGCAAGTCATTATACTCTGGCGACTTGAGATAGGTAAAGCTTTTCTGAGAGTCCTTTAATTTCTTCAGATCCTTCTTGATCTGCGTATTATAGAAATAATTTTCCATTCCCAGATTATTATTGGAAGTATTCTTTTCAGCATCTGCTTTAACAATATCTTCTATAGCTTGATAAGAAAACTGGTCTGGCAAGGTCTTTAAATACTTAACTACATGCTTATCATAATTGACATAGCCTCTAACTGAAAACTGACCAAAAAAGGAGGCTTGGCGTTCATTAAACCGAGCCAATAATTCAATCATTTCATTGTCTGCCGTCGATAATTCTTCTTTGCTTGCCAACTTCTGAACCAAATCCTTCATAGCTACGTTTGGGAACTGCTGTAGTAAGCGAGTCGCTGCATATTGACTAGCCTGATCTCCAGATTGATGTTCCAAAAAACTGGTCAACTGGTCTCCATTAAAATACTGCTGAAAAGCTGCTGGCTCATAGCCATTTTTACTGAACCACTGAGGTGAGATAACATACACAACTTGTTTATTCTCTAGCTGTGGCAACATCTGTTGCATTCCAAAATACTGGTTAAGCGATGCAGCTCCCCTCTGTCCTAAAAGATACGGACGGTAGGAGCGATTGTATTTCTCAGCTAATACCGCAGGATGAGCACCGTCAAAACGAAGCCATTCACTAGAGCCAAAGAAGGGAACAAAACGCATATTTGGATCAGATAGTGCTCTGACTTTTTGACTTCGCTCCTTAAAACTATCGATAGTAGTAGCCACCGCTGAACGCTTTTCAGCTCCTAGATTATGATGCATCTCAGTAGGATAAAAGAAAATGAGCAGAAAAACCAACAAACCAGCTATCAAGACCGGTCCGAAGATCGTCCATAAGCGTTTAAGCATTTTGTAGCTCCACAATACCAGCTATGATTTTATTAGCTGTATTCCAGTCATCGCGACCAAACTCTGTTACAGGGACACGAATGTCAAAACGGTTCTCAATCTCCACAATCAACTCAACCGTTCCCATACTATCCAAGACACCTGCATCAAAAAGATCTTCATCCATCATGTCAGAAACATCTTCCATAAACAACTCATCAATAATTTCGATAACTTCTGATTTGATATCCATATTTTATTTCCTTTTATTTTTTAAACCATAAATCATTCAAAAATCCAGAAAAGATTAAGAATGACAGCATGACGACATGGAAGGTGACAACCATGCCAAGCAACTGAATCCAGCGATTCTCAGGTAGAGCAGCTTTCCCTGCTTTTTTCCACTCCTTATTGAGCGTTTTTTTCTTGCGAACCCAGGCATCATTGATGACCAGTCCAATCCCATGAAAGAGTCCATAGGCGATGTAGTACCAGGTCACACCATGCCAAAATCCCATGATTAGCATATTGACAACGTAGGCCACACTTGAGGTTACATTACGATTTTTAAAGACCTTCTTTCTGGTCAATACCATGACCATCCGCATAAACACAAAGTCACGGAACCAGAAAGAAAGACTCATGTGCCAACGATTCCAAAACTCCTTTAAATCCCTTGATAAAAAGGGCTTGTTAAAGTTAATGGGACTACGGATTCCCATTAAGTTTGAGATGGCTAAGGCAAACATAGAGTAACCTGCAAAGTCAAAGAAGAGCTCCAGACCAAAGGTATACATAACCGCTAAAGCATAGAGGTTAAAGAAACCACCTGATTGCAAGGCTAAATTCTTCAGAGGAGGCAACAAGGTCTCTCCTAAAACATGAGCTAGGATAAACTTATACAAAAAGCCCCACATGATATAGCGAACAGATTCATCCAGCATATCCATCAACTCATCCCGCTCAGGAATGGTCTGATAATTTTCATTAAAACGCTTAAAGCGATCAATTGGACCACTTGAAAAAGTCGGCATGAAGAGAAGGAAACGGAGGAATTCCCAGAGGGTAAAATCCTTAATCACTCCATCTCTCAGCTCGATGATAATCCCAACCGAACGAAAAGTCAGGTAGGAAATCCCCAAGAACCCAAGCAAAGACTGCGTTCCATTGATAGCCGGTTGCACCTTGACAAAGATAATCGGAAGTAGGGACAGAAAACTAACTAAGTAAAAGACCCACTTGCCATCCTTGCTTTTTCGATAATGCTTGTAGAAAAGCAGGAGCAATATTTCCCAGCAAAGGTAAATACCCAAGGCAACCAATTGATTGGTCTTTCCACCCACCAACATGGTGACGATAAAGAAGAGGCTAACCAGCACTTCATACCAGGCGAAGCGTTTCTTGAAAAAGAGACCAATAAAGATGGGCAAGGTTGCAGCAATCACATAGACAAAATACTGAGGATTGCCGTATGGCTCTAAATGAGGAAGCTGTTGAAAGAACTCCATCATCTCTTATTCACCTCGTTAATCAATCCTTTGATATCAATTTTTCCATTTGGAGTCAGTGGCAAACTGTCTCGGTAAAGGAATTTAGACGGCATCATGTAGGACATCATGATATCTGTTAAATCTTCCTTGATGGCCTTGGTAATATCGATATCACGCTCAAACTGTTCATGAACACCATCTTTTAAGATGACATAAGCCAGTAGATTTTGCACCTTGTGGTCCTTGTTATAGCGTGGAACTGCGACAGCAGACTCGATAAAACGAGACTTGTTGAGGTTTTGAGAGACATCTTCTAACTCAATGCGGTAACCATTGAACTTAATCTGGAAGTCCATACGTCCACCGTAAAGAAGTAAGCCCTCATCTGTCATGGTTCCCACATCGCCTGTGTGATAGGCTGGCAGACCTTCAAACTCAAAGAAGGCTTCCGCTGTTTTTTCAGGATTGTTCATATAGCCTTTTGAAACAGCTGGTCCAGAAACAATGATTTCTCCCTGTTCACCACTTGGCAGTTTATTGCCGTCCTCATCAATGATAAAGGTTGGAGAATCAGCCTTGGTATAGCCGATTGGTAGGCGTTTGAGAGTCGCTAGCATCTCATCTGTCACAGCAACTGCTGACAGGGCCACTGTCGCTTCTGTTGGGCCGTAAGCATTGATAATACGGGCATTTGGGAAACGCTCGCGCAGTTTTTGAGCCGTTTTAACCGTCAATTCTTCTCCATCAAAGTAGAAATGCGTGATGCCGGGCATTTTCTCGCTATTAAAGTCTTCAGACAACATAGCCATATCTGCAAAGGAAGGCGTTGATGTCCAGATAGCGATTGGCAATGAAAAGATAGTCGCAAAGAGTTGCTTAAAATCCTGAGTAATAGCTGAAGGAAGAGCGAAAAGCGTACCACCAAGTGCCAAGGTCGGTGCCCAGTACATAACAGACAAGTCAAAAGAATAAGGTGGCTGAGCCAGCATTTGCGGACGACTTGGCGTCGCAAATTCCTTATCCGTAATCATCCAGTTGGTAAAGCTGAGGAGGTTATCATGTGAAATCTGCACTCCCTTAGGCTTACCAGTCGTACCAGAAGTAAAGATAATGTAGTAGTTATCATCGCGCTTGACTGGATGCGTGATTTCATAGTTATTCCCTTGGGCAAAGGCTTCTTGAACCTGAGCTAGATTCATCATAGGTGTCGAAACCTGCTCCAATGGAAAATCTGAGATGGCAATAATCAAGCTTGGCTCTGCTACTTCTAAAATAGCTGAAACTCGCTCCAAAGCCGAATGGCTGTCAATGGGAATGTAGGCATGTCCTGACTTAGTCAAAGCCACAAAAATTGCCAACATTTCATATTCTTGGCCTCCAAAAACAACCACAGGAGACTTCTCTGGTAAATCCAGTTGATCGATGGCTACAGCCAAACTATCCGAATCAGCCTTCAAATCTCCATAAGTGTGTTCCTGTCCCAAAACATTATAAACAGGATAGTTAGGCTGTGTCTGAGCAAAATGCTCAATGGTTTCAATCATATCTACTATTGGTTTATTTGACACAATAGGAATTCTCCTTCAAGTTAAAATTCATTATAGATAAAGCTTCCTTGACCCTGACCAAGATAGCTAAAGAAGTAAAGCAGCCCTAGAAAGATAAGAAAATACAAGGCTGTCCGACCAAGAAAGAGGTACAATTCTTTTCTCTGTTTCATCAAGAAAAACCATTCATTTCTGTAATTTTTGCTAAATAAGATAGACTCTTACTAGCTTATTTTTCTACCATTGTACCACTTTATATAGTATTTTTTCAATTGTTTACCGTATGTTTTCAATAGATTTCAGTTTATTTTAAGGATTATGCGGTTTTTCTATGTATATTTTTAAAAAAGAGCCTGAGATTTCCATCTCAAGCTCTATCAAAATAATTGTTTTCTAATACTCAATGAAAATCAAAGAGCAAACTAGGAAGCTAGCCGCAAGCTGTACTTGAGTACGGTAAGGCGACGCTGACGTGGTTTGAATTTGATTTTCGAAGAGTATAAACTAGAAAAGTGAGAATACAAGCACTGCCAAGGCTGCACCAATAACAGGACCCACAACAGGAATCCAGGCATAAGACCAGTCTCCGTCTCCCTTGTTTGGAATTGGCAAGATGCTGTGCATGATACGAGGACCGAGGTCACGCGCAGGGTTCAAGGCATATCCTGTTGTCCCACCTAGTGATAGACCGATACCGACAATCAAAGTCCCCACTGCAAAGGTTCCGATACCTGCCTGAAAATCGTAAAGACCCAAAGCAAAGATTGTCAACACCAAAACAAAGGTTCCAAGGATTTCGCTAACCAAGTTGGATACTGTGTTCTTGATTGCTGGTCCAGTACTAAAGGTTGCCAGGATATTGCCTGCATTTTCTTCTGCATCATAATGCGGTTTGAATTGCAACCAAACCAAAATCTGAGCCACCATAGCTCCTGCGAACTGA
Source organism: Streptococcus sp. 3705 (assembly GCF_013277145.1). GTDB lineage: Bacteria > Bacillota > Bacilli > Lactobacillales > Streptococcaceae > Streptococcus. Next base: position 45,141 of record NZ_VMMJ01000010.1, read on the forward strand.
GCTAGGATATATGGGAATACTGAAGCCCAAGGCAAGTCACCTTTTAAGGCTACACCAAGCGTCACAGCTGGGTTTAAGTGTGCAGGACTAAGTTTGCCAGATACAAAGACGGCAATCGCAACGGCGATCCCCCAACCCATAGTAATCACAATCCAACCTGCATTGTTGCTCTTGGTTTTAGGAAGAACCACACCTGCTACAACACCATTTCCTAGAAGAATTAGGATTAAAGTCCCTAGAAATTCTCCAAATAATTCATTCATCATCTTTCTGTCTCCATTAAAAAGGAGGAGAGGGTAGACTAGGAGTCCGGCCCGCCACCTCTTTTATTTTTTCTTAATTTTTTAATTCTGCTAAATCGTTGTTAGCAAGAGCTGATTCGACATCAGCACGGTAAGCTATTTTTTCATCTTCTGTCCATTCATAGAATCGTCCCATTTCATTCAAAACTGGCTCAACGATGCTATCCAAACTATCACGCATAAAGAGCATGTGGTTGGTACGACGAAGGAGGAAGTCAACTGGGCTCAGAGCCAACTCATTGCGCATTGCATAGTGAAGGGACAAGGTATCTGCCAAGCTGAGTCCTGGTGCTTGTTCCAAGCTATGAGCGAGAGCAAAGACTTTCGGTGCATTTGAACCGTAGAGATTTGCTAGGTAATGAGCTTCCTTGCTATCCAAACCACGTGACACTCCAAGTTGCGCAAAGGCTTCGATTTCTGAGTCCACATTTGCTGGGTTCAATTCTCCACCTGAAACAGGGTAAGTCTTAGAATTGATGAGTTTAAAGCTACGGTCAAATTCTGTTTTGAGGATGTCAACCACGCGCTCCATAGCTCCTTCAGCCATTTTACGGTAGTCTGTGATTTTACCACCAGCAAGGGTCAAAAGACCATTATCATCACGGTCCAAGCTAGAACCACGAGAAACTGCAGATGGGTCCAAGTGTTTCTCAGAGGTACTGCTTTCAAGCTTGCTGACAGCAGACTCAACATCTTCACGCGTTTTTTCTTTAGAAAGATAAGATTCAACAGTCGCAATCAAGTTGTTAAAGCTTTCGTCACTAATGGTACCGTTATTTCCGCCATTGTAGTCAGAAGCGCTATTGCCTGCGATCAATGGACGAAGACCTGCCCAGCTGCTTTCGATATCATCAATGGTGATGTTGGCTTCTGGGAAGCGATTATTGACAATGCCAAGTAGATAATCTACATCTTCCTGAGTCACTTTTGGATGTTCCAAATCACCTGTGTAGTCTGTATCCGTTGTACCAAAGTAAGTCTTGTTTTCACGTGGGAGAACAAAGACCATACGACCGTCACCCAAACCTGTGTCAAAGTAAACTGGCTGTGACACCTTGATCTTGCTTGAATCCACTACCAAGTGAACTCCCTTAGTTGGACGCATTTGTGAGAATTGTGTTCCCTTATTAGACAAATTGCGTACCTTGTCGCTCCAAGGACCTGTTGTGTTAATAACCAGACGGGCCTTAATTTCAAAGACTTGGTCTGTCAACAAATCACGAGCTACGACACCTGTAATCTTGCCACTTTCGTCAAAGAGGAAGCCTTCTGCCTTCACGTGGTTGGCAATGAGGGCACCGTCTTGGTTGGCACGTTTGATATTTTCAATCACGAGACGCGCATCGTTGTTACGGAAGTCAAGGTAAACCCCACCTCCTACCAAACCTTCTTTCTTCAAGTTTGGTTGGCGTTCCAAGACTTGATCCTTGCTCAAAACTTTGTTAGCAGCTGGCGTATTGTTAACCCCTGCCAAAAGGTCGTACAAATCCATGGCTACTTTCAGACGGAAGAGACTAAAGGTCGCTCCATCTTCATCGTAAACTGGCAAGAGCATTGGATCTGGTTTTGGAATGTGTGGAGCAATTTGTTGTACCACTGCACGTTCTGAAACCGTATCTGATACTACTTCTACGTCAAATTGCTTAAGGTAACGAAGACCTCCGTGAACCAATTTTGTTGAACGGCTAGATGTTCCTTCTGCAAAGTCTTGCATTTCAATCAAACCAGTATCTAGACCACTAGCTGCTGCCTGTAAAGCTACACCAGCCCCTGTGATTCCTCCACCGATAATCAAGAGGTCTAGGGTACGTTCCTGCATTTTTTTAATTGATAATTCACGTGTTTTCTTTGAAAATTCCATATTTACACACTTTCTAACTGAGTCGCTTTATTCTTCCAATATTAGTCATCTACTTCCGCAAAGACTTGAGTCGCTTTTACAGCCTTCTTCCAGCCCTTGTAGAGTTGTTCCTTGCGAGATTCGTTCATAGATGGCTCAAAAAGTTCCCCAGTCTCATTCAAGAGCTTCAACTCATCCAAGTCTTTCCAGTAACCTACTGACAAACCTGCTAGGAAGGCTGCTCCTAGAGCAGTTGTTTCCAAGTTTTTAGCGCGTGCGATATCGATTCCCAAGATGTCAGCTTGGAACTGCATGAGGAAGTTGTTCATAGCTGCACCACCGTCTACTTTCAAGACCTGTATAGCTGTCTGAGCATCCACTTGCATCGTATCGATAATATCACGCACTTGATAAGCAATTGATTGAAGAGTTGCCTTGATAAAGTCTTCCTTACTTGTTCCACGAGTCAAACCAAAGACAGAACCGCGAGCATTTTGATTCCAGTACGGTGCTCCTAGTCCTGTAAAGGCTGGAACTACATAAACTTCATCATCATTGTGAGAATCACGAGCATATTTTTCAGATTCTGGTGAATTTTCAACCATGCGAAGACCATCACGAAGCCACTGAATGGCACTTCCTGCAATGAAGATTGAACCTTCCAAGGCATAGTAAACCTTGCCGTTGATTCCGTAACCAATCGTTGTCAAGAGGTTGTTTTCAGACAACTGCATTTCTTCACCAGTATTCATGATGATAAAAGAACCTGTTCCATAAGTATTCTTGACCATACCTGGTTCAAAAGCCAACTGTCCAAAGAGGGCCGCTTGTTGGTCCCCAGCCATACCAGATATTGGCACTTCCCCACCATAGAAATGGAATGGAGCTGTCTTACCGTAAATTTCAGAGTTAGAACGAACTTCCGGAAGCATAGCCTTCGGAATGTTGAGAATTTCCAAAATCTCATCATCCCATTTGAGTTCTTTAATGTTATAAAGCATGGTACGGGCTGCATTTGAGTAATCCGTCACGTGAGCCGCACCGTCAGTCAATTTCCAAACCAACCAAGTATCAATGGTACCAAAGAGCAATTCCCCTTTTTCTGCTCGCTCTTGAGCGCCTTCTACATGGTCCAAAATCCAACGAACCTTAGTCGCTGAGAAGTAAGCATCGATAATCAAACCAGTCTTCTCATGGAATTTTTCCACATAACCTTGACTTTTTAGTTGCTCAGCCAAAGGTGCTGTCTGGCGTGACTGCCAAACGATTGCGTTATAGATAGGAAGCCCTGTTTTCTTATCCCAGACAACCGTTGTTTCACGCTGGTTGGTAATCCCGATTGCTTCGATTTGATTGGGCTTGACACCACTTTCGATGAAAGCTCCAGCAATAACAGACTGGACGGAATTCCAAATTTCATTGGCATTGTGCTCAACCCAACCTGCCTGAGGGAAAATCTGCGTAAATTCCTTTTGACTCGAGCTGACCTTTTCTCCTTTTTTGTTGAAAATAATGGCACGAGAACTTGTAGTTCCCTGGTCAATGGCCATGATGTATTTTTCTTGTGACATGTGCTGTCCTCCTGATAAAGATCTTGAGGTGTTTCCTCTTTACACTAACTAGTATACAAAATAAAGCGCTTTCTTGTTCATCAACTTTTTTTAATTTTTTAAAAAATGTGAGGAGATTGTGTGAATTTCACAAAAAAGGCCTGGGAGCACCAAGCCTTTTAGGGAAATAATAACTGACGAATCGCTGCCAAATCTTCCATATCCAAGTCATTTTTTAAATAATAAACTGGTGTTTGTTCCTTCTTATGAATCGGGTTATTGGTAACCAGCAAATCATAATGCCGAGTTCGGTCATAGGCTTCAATGGTAATAAAACGATTATATTCCAAATACCGTTTCAAAATGGCTACCATCCTTGAAAAGACAAGAAAACCTGATGTCAAATCCAGACCAATCCGCATATGCTGACCACCATTTTCAGCCATATATTCGATTAACTGGAGCCATTCCCAGAGAATCTTCTTATCTAAATCTGTCCCCTGTTGAAAAGCAGGTAGAGCATGAAAAATCTCCTCTGCTGTCCCCTTAAAATCATGTTCCATCAGTAAATATGGATGACGATTCTCCAACTGGTACTTGTAGCGATCCTGTAAAATATAGCCCTTATAGAGATAGACTTGAGCACAAAGCTGACTGAGTTCATAAGTAACGTGATCCTCTGTATAATCACTCAGCAATTCCTCCTTCTTCATTTCTTGAATCAATTGCGTCAGTAAATCTGCCAACTGCCCTCCAAAACCAAGGATATACTCCATAGTATGAAGAGGAAGAATGCGATGAGATAGGAGGAAAGAGAAGAAAATCATCATCTCCCCATCTTCAGTCCCTAGAGGAAGGTGTTGACCAGCGAAAAATGACGGAGCCTTTCTCAGCAAACGAAGGTAGAAAATATTGTCAAAATACCCTCGCATTTTCTCTTCTATCACTTGAAACTGACAGGCGTTAACCCGAAGACGTTGTTGACTGATATGAGACCAGAGAACCAAGTCCAATTTCTGGCCCGAAGACAAGCTTGCACCGCAGATTTCTTCTAGTGTAGCAATTTCCTGCTTTCTCTCTGGTTTCTGCATATGGCCTTCCCATTCCTGACTCGACCAGACCTTGCGGAAAAGACAGAAATAGAAATAGCGAATCTGATGCTCTGGACCTCGCCAACGTCCATTCTGGATGGATAAATCAAATTCTGACAAAATCTGATTTAAGCTAGCTAAGTGACGACCAAGCGTAGCCTCGCTAATCATCAATTCTTGAGCCAGCTGATGGGCTAAAAACTGTTGGTGGTAGAGAAGATAGACCACAATCTGGTATTTAACAGCATTCTCCAAAAACAGGCTCCGAATATCTCTCCCCTTGGTAGTTGCACCGATCGATAGACGCAGATTTTCATCTTCTAAGGAGATAGTCAGCTCTAAGCCACTATCCAAAGCCTTGTCATTGAGTAGGGTGACATATTTGGTTAGGGTTGCTTTTGAAAATCCTGTTTCCTCCATTACAGCCTTGACAGTCGTCTGAGACTCTTGTAATAGAAAGGAAAGGATTGAAAATTGGCCAGATTCAGCCTTTTCCATCAAATCTCCTAAATACATTTGTTACCCCTTTCATTTTCTACCTTAAGCATAGCATAAATCTTACAAATGCTGAAATAATCTGTTTCTCTTTTTATTTTCATGCTGATTTCCTAGTCCATTATCCTGAAAATCAGTAAACACACGGCTCCCTCTTTGGGCATTTTTATGCTAAAATAGTAGCTATGGATAAAATTATTAAAACTATATCAGAAAGCGGAGCCTTTCGTGCTTTTGTCCTTGATAGCACGGAAACCGTCCGCACTGCTCAAGAAAAACACCAAACCCAAGCTAGCTCAACTGTAGCGCTTGGTCGAACTCTTATCGCTAGCCAGATTCTCGCAGCCAATGAAAAAGGAAATACCAAACTAACAGTTAAGGTGCTTGGATCTAGCTCTCTAGGTGCTATCATCACCGTCGCTGATACCAAGGGGAACGTCAAAGGCTACGTTCAAAATCCTGGTGTTGACATCAAAAAGACTGCAACTGGTGAAGTTCTAGTCGGACCTTTTGTCGGCAATGGCCAATTCCTCGTTATCACAGACTACGGTACTGGAAATCCTTACAACTCTATGACTCCCCTCATTTCTGGGGAAATCGGTGAAGACCTTGCCTTTTACCTGACTGAAAGCCAACAAACGCCTTCAGCAGTCGGCCTCAATGTCCTTTTGGACGAGGAAGACAAGGTCAAGGTTGCAGGTGGTTTCCTAGTCCAAGTCTTACCAGGAGCCAAGGAAGAAGAGATTGCTCGCTTTGAAAAACGCATCCAAGAAATGCCAGCTATCTCAACCCTCCTCGAAAGTGAAGACCATATCGAAGCCCTCCTCAAAGCTATCTACGGTGACGAGGCCTACAAGCGTCTTTCTGAAGAAGAGATCCGTTTCCAATGTGACTGTAGCCATGAGCGCTTTATGAATGCTCTTGCCAGCCTTCCAAGCTCAGACTTACAGGAAATGAAAGAGGAAGACCACGGAGCAGAAATCACTTGTCAATTCTGCCAAACTACTTACAACTTTGATGAAAACGACCTGGAGGAACTCATTCGTGACAAATCTTAATACACCTTTTATGATTGGCAATGTTGAGATTCCCAATCGTACCGTTTTAGCACCCATGGCTGGTGTCACCAACTCAGCCTTTCGTACTATCGCAAAAGAGCTTGGAGCTGGACTCGTTGTCATGGAGATGGTCTCTGACAAGGGAATCCAATACAACAATGAAAAAACCCTGCACATGCTTCATATCGATGAAGGCGAAAACCCAGTCTCTATCCAACTTTTTGGTAGCGATGAAGACAGCCTAGCACGCGCAGCAGAATTCATCCAAGAAAACACCAAAACCGATATCGTCGATATCAACATGGGCTGCCCAGTTAACAAAATCGTGAAGAACGAAGCTGGCGCTATGTGGCTCAAGGATCCAGACAAGATTTACTCGATCATCAACAAGGTTCAATCTGTCCTTGATATTCCACTTACTGTCAAAATGCGTACCGGCTGGGCCGATCCATCTCTGGCAGTTGAAAATGCCCTCGCTGCTGAAGCAGCAGGTGTTTCTGCCCTCGCCATGCATGGCCGTACCCGCGAACAAATGTATACAGGTCATGCAGACCTTGAGACCCTTCACAAGGTCGCTCAAGCTTTGACCAAGATTCCATTCATCGCAAACGGTGACATTCGTACGGTCCAAGAAGCCAAACAACGTATCGAAGAAGTCGGTGCTGACGCAGTTATGATTGGCCGCGCTGCCATGGGAAATCCTTACCTCTTCAACCAAATCAACCATTACTTTGAAACAGGAGAAATCCTCCCTGATTTGACCTTTGAAGACAAGATGAAAATCGCCTACGAACACTTGAAACGTTTGATTAACCTCAAAGGGGAAAACGTAGCAGTTCGTGAATTCCGTGGCCTCGCTCCTCACTACCTCCGTGGAACATCTGGCGCTGCCAAACTCCGTGGAGCCATTTCACAAGCTAGCACTCTAGCAGAGATTGAGGCTCTTTTGCAATTGGATAAGGCTTAATAGACCAAAACCCGTAACTATCTTAAAGTTTACGGGTTTTTCTTGGATTTATATAAGCAATCAATGTCTATATGAAATTAGTCATTCTCCGTCTTTTTTCCTTTTAATAGATAAACACCTACTAGAGATATTAGACCTAAGAATTCCATAAGCAACGTTGACATTGTTCCAGTTGATGGGAGTGCTTGCTTATCTTTTTTATCTGAATTTGAACGATTTTCACTCATTTGATTTGCTTTATCAGCAAGAAGAACCATTTCCTTATCATCAGATTGAGTTTTTCCTTCCCTATTTTCCTCTGGCTCAGTAGCCATTTGTTTTTTAGGAAGTGTTTTAATCGCAAATAAGCTGAAATGACTCGTTTTGAAAACGACTTGCCCATTTTCGACTGTTGATGGGAGCAACTCCAACTCTCCATTTTTCTTCACATGGTAAACTTGAATCTCAGACTCAATATTACCAATTGCAAGACGAACTACTCTCTCTCCCTTCACATGGGTTTCTTTTCCATCTTTTGAAAGGGAAATATCAAATATGCGCACTGTTCCTTGCCCTGTTTGATGGGTAACATTATCAATCATTTCTTTTGTTGTTACCTCTTTAAGGTTGACAGAGTCTGCTTCTGTAGCAGTTTCAAACATAACAGTAATCTTGGCATTCCCATTTTGAGTTGTAAATACCTTTTGAACAGTAGATGTCGGTTGAGATGAGAGAGTAGGAGAAAGACTGTTAGATCTGGTAGGAGATGAAGAATTTGTCTCGTTTCCTGATGGTTTACTTGGGGTAGATGGTTTTACTTCTTGCTCTTTTTCTGGAGATTTTGGTTTAGTGGAAGCACTTGAACTTCCTGAAGAGCTAGTGGAACCGGAGTGACTTCCTGCAGTGGATCCTGATGGGTTCTGCTCTTTTTCCACAGGTTTGCTTGGAGTAGGTTTCTCTAGTTTTTCTGGAGTTTCTGGTTTAGTGGAGGATTCTGAATTTGACGAAGAAGATAAGCCCTTTTTAAAGTTAGACAAAGCTTCATCTAGTTTTGATTGACTTTCTGTAACCAGATCCTGTAGTTGGGCTTTTTGGGTTGATTCATCTAATTTATGCAAATACGTTTTTTCAATATCTTTTAGCTTTTTAATTAGCTCTACAGTATTGATATGTTGCTCTTTTTCTAAATTTTTCTTGATGTCATCTAATAATCCTGTTAGATGTTTAGTGACCGCTTCCTTTGCCTTATTTCGCTCTAAGCCGATTTCTCGTCCCTTATGTTTAACGACTAGAGCTTCTATCTCCTGTTCAGCTTCTTTCACTAGGTTTTCCACTTTTTCTTTACTCGAAGCCTCATCAAACATCCTTTTATACTTCTCTACAGATTCTTTGGATTCTCTTAAAAGATCTGTAAACCAAAAAACTCCTCCATTTTCCTTTTTTAAACGAGTAAGCATATAATTATCCAAAGTTGTTTTAGCTGTTTCTTTAGCTTCTTTAAGATTTGTCTCCGTAGTTTTTTCAGTAGAAACTATATTTCCTCCTTGATTTTCTACTTTTGGTGGAGTTGGATTATTATGTTCTTTTCCAGAAGGTGAATCAGAATCTAATCCTTGATTCGCAGGCTTAGTCGTATCACCTCTACCATTAGAAGAATTAGAATTTCCTGATGGTTCACTTTGTTTATTTGATAAACTATTCTTAAAGTCCTCTACCAACTTATCTAGCTTCGTTTGCCCCTCTTGCTGCAGTTTCTCTATTTTTTCTCTATCAGAAGCTCCACCAATTTTCTCCTGGTACTCTCGTACAATTCCCTGAGCTTGCTGGAGAATATCTCCAAATCCAGAAGCAGAATTATCTAATTTATTTAGAAGACTAGTCATATAATTAGACAAACTAACGCTAGCTTTTTTAACTACTTCATCATGTTCTTTATTACGTATTTCCAAACTTTCTTGATGAAAGTTATTCGCTATCTCATCTAGTACTGAATAGTTCATCTCCTGTTCAATCTGCTTTCTGTACTCAGCTTTTTTATCTTCAGGTAAAGCTGTCTCTCCCAACTCTTTTATCAACTGCTGTCTATATTCCTTCAGCTTATCTTGCCCACTAGATGTAACCATGGGGTTATTTCCACCTCCAACCCCTTCTGCATGGACTACTCCTCCTAAGAACAGACTAGCAACTACTACACTAGCTACTCCAATACTAAATTTACGAATTGAATAACGTACTTTTCTCTCACTTTTTGATGCAAACATAATTATTTCCTCCAATATTTTTCTTAACACTACTATATCATTTCAATATGAACTGTATATGAATTGAATCTTGTATTTATCTCTTTATGCTTCCATTTGGAATTATAACTTCATGTAATAACTTTTCCTCTTCAGCTATTCGTCGATACAAAATAACTGCATAAGCTGGAAAAACTAAAACAAAAGTCATATAGGCATGACTCAGCAAGGTCAGGCCAATCAACTCGGGAAGGATATTTAAAAAGTAATTGGGATGTTTTACTGTCCTAAATAAGACATGATCCACAAACTTATGATTCGGTGCTAACATCAACTTGACTGTCCAAATATCCCCAAGCAGATGAATAACAAGTAGTAACATCAACATAGAAAATATCAGGAGCACCAAACCCACAACACTCATCATATTGAAAGACGGTCGATAGACTAGGGCTTCCATAAAACAAGCCAGATAAAAAACAATATGAACCAAGGTAAGACGTTTGGTATTTTTAATGCCAAATTCTCGCCCACCATCCCTACGAAGCCGTTTTTCATTTGCAATTGATTTCTTTAGGAACAACAAGCGAATTAAAAATACACAGATAATGATTATTGCTATCATCACAATCCCCTTTCTTTACCACTACTGTAACATCTCTATGTTAACCCAATATGAATTGAAAAAGAAAAAGAACGAAAACTGATTCCGTTCTTTGATTTACTCTATCACTACCATTCAAACTATGCTTCCTTAAATTATCCTCAAGTAAGAAAAGAGTCTTACTAAAGCTAACTATCTGGTAACAAGCAGATTTTAAATTCCATCCCTTGTTCATAAGGCAAGAAACTATAGGACATACGATGACTCTCTAAAATATTCTTAACAATATAAAGACCCAACCCTGATCCTGTTTCTCTGTCTGTTACAATTTGTGAATGGTAAAAAATATCAAATAAATGTTCTAACTCTTCCTGATTCAACGGAGCACACGTATTCCTAATAGACAGATAACCATCTTGCTCAGAAATAGTCACAATGCCAGATTGATCTGAGTACTTGATAGCATTACTGATAAGATTTGTCAAGACTTTATCCAAAGCCTTCAAGCTCATCCTTACTTTTGTATCAGTAGTCAACTGATTATCAATCACAAGATTTTTAGAAAATGCCAATTCCTGATATCGAGACAAAACATCTGTCAAAACGGTATTTACCATTAAAATCTCACTGCACTCTGTCCATTCTTGAAATTTAGAAGATTCCAACACTTCCTCTAGCAAGAAACTCATCTGATCGATTTTATCAATACTCTTTTCAAGATACTTAGGATGATCCTTATAATCCCCCACATTGTATTGCATATTTTCTAAGATAATCCTGAGAGTAGCTAGAGGTGTCTTTAATTCATGCGATGCTCCACGGACAAAGGAAACCTTTTGATTTTGCAATTTTACAATTTGCTCATTGCGATTTTCCAACTCATGAATAACCTTCAACAAGTGCTCATACACACCATTAATCTGCTTTCCAACTTCACCAACTTCATCTTTTCTGCTTTCATCAAAACGAATATTGTCATCCAAATCTTGCATCTTACTAGTCACTTCTGAAATGTAAAAAAGAGGATTGAGCAAGCGTTTCGTATAAAAATAAGAAAAAACAAAGGAAAAAGCAATTGTAACCAAAAATGTATAGGGGAGATACAAAAGCAAAATATTCTTTGCTTCTTTGTAGATATCCACTCCCTGCACAAACTGCACCGTTACCTGTTTACCATCTGCTGTACTAACAGGCTTATCTAACATCACGATATAATTTGATAGCTCTCCATCTTTAATATCTAAGTCATGCACAAGAGGGAGCCGCTTATCTAAGATATCTCTTTTAAGGTGAGCAGATATGGTCAAGGACTTTGAATAAGACTGGAGTAAGCTTGGAATTTCATCAGCTGTCTTAGTCTTTAAATACTCCGTAAACACTCTTGCACTCTCATTAAACTTTTCCCCCTCCAATTGAATATAGTAAAAAGGAAAGGTCAAATAAATAGCTATATGAATGACTAGACCAACACCACCTAGAATTGCAAAACTTCTTAAAAAAGACTTGGTTAATAATTTAGGATTTTTTATCATAAGCTAATCTTATACCCAACATTTTTCACAGTCACAATGCAATCTAAAGCTAATTTTTTGCGAAGAGTACGAATATAGACGTCAACGACCCTATCACAAGGTAAATCAGCTACATCTTTTGAAATTTCTTCCAATATCTGCTCTCTACTTAAAACTTGATTTTTATGCTGAATCAAACACTTTAGTACCAATAATTCCTTTGGTTTGAGATCAATTTCTTCATTTTTATAATGTGCTTTGTAAGAGGTAAAATCCACTGTTACATCCTGATATTGCCAAAGATCCTCTATGACGTAGTAACGTCTGATAAGCGCTTTAATACGCTTGGCAAGCAGTACCAAAGAAAAAGGTTTTGTCACATGATCATCAGCATAGAGATCAAATACCTGTGACTGAGTAGTTTCATCTCCCAGAGCACTCAAGACGATGACAGGAATATCGTGCTCTTGATTGATTTCTTTTAACACTTCAAAACCACTCTTCCTAGGCATCATTAAATCCAGTACCATGAGATGGATAGGGAGATCTTGAAATTTTTCCAAGGCCTCTTGTCCATCCTTAGCCATAATGACATGATAACCCTCTTCTGTCAGAAATGCTGCAATTCCTTCTCTAATCATTTCCTCGTCATCTGCAACTAAAATGTTCATCTCTCTCCCTTTCTACTACCGGAACTTCACACATCTATTTCCTGTATGTTATTTGAAAATTTCCTACCAGCCTATCATCTATGATAATGGAATGGATTTCATTTATCCGCTACTTGTTGTCAACAACAACGTAAATACAAGAAAATCATTCATCTTGCAGCTTAGTTTGATTTTTCAAATACCAGCTAGAACAGGTTTGACAGGCAAAAAAGAAACAGGTCTCTTTTGAAAGGATAAAAATTTCAGATAAGACTGCTCTTTTTCTACTACACATGCTCTAAGACAAATACGATGGAGGGTAATAAACATATGAATTTTGGGTTGAATAGTGAAAACCACGGATCCTTTAGAAGCTATAGGTTTTAGTTTCATACTCTTCGAAAATCTCTTCAAACCACGTCATCTCTATCTGCAACCTCAAAANNTTTGCTCTTTGATTTTCATTAAGTATCACTCCACTGTGACTTATGGTCAGATGCTGATACTTTTATTCTTTTATGCAATATCAAATTTTAACTGGCCTGCTTTAACACCAATCTTAAGTGTGCTACCTGCCTCTAATTCTCCCTTGAGAAGAAGTTCTGCCAACTTGTCTTCCACTTCTGTTTGCAGGGTTCTGCGAAGTGGACGAGCTCCCATCTCTGGGTCATATCCTTGATTTGCCAACAATTTCAGTGCGGAAGTTTGTAATTTCAAGTCAATGCCTTTTTCAGCCAAACTTGCCACTAAAGGTTTGACCATAATCTTCACCACTTCCTGCATATGGTCGCTAGACAGGCTATGGAAGACCACCTTTTCATCAATACGGTTGATAAACTCAGGTCTATAAGCTTTTTTCAGTTCTTCAAACATGCGTTTTTCCATATTTTCCTGGTCAAAACGAATGTCCTTAGCCCCAAATCCGACAGTCTTGTCATCACGAAGGGCTGTCGCACCAAGGTTTGACGTCATGATGATAATGGTATTTGAAAAGTCGACCTTGCGGCCCTTACTATCAGTCAGGACACCATCATCCAAGACCTGCAAGAGAACATTAAAGATGTCTGGGTGAGCCTTTTCTACCTCATCAAAGAGGAGAACGGAATAGGGTTTGTTGCGAACCTTCTCTGTCAACTCCCCACCTTCTTCGTAACCCACATAGCCTGGAGGAGCTCCGTTGAGACGGCTGGCTGCAAATTTCTCCATATACTCACTCATATCAAAGCGGATAAGGGCTGATTCGTCGTCAAAAAGAACTTCTGCCAGAGCCTTAGCCAATTCGGTCTTACCGACACCTGTGGGTCCTAGGAACATAAAGGAACCAATCGGACGCTTGTGACTACGAATACCAGACTGATTGCGGCGAATGGCACGGCTAATGCTTGAAACAGCTTGATCTTGCCCGATAACACGTTTGTGCAATTCAGCTTCCAGATTCAGGTATTTCTTGGCATCCGTTTGAGTCAGTTTTTGGACTGGAATACCTGACAAGCGACTCAAGGTGGTCAAAATATCAGCCTCTGTCACCAATTCTTTATAGACAGGCACTTCCTCTTCTGTTGCGATTAGCTGGGCTGCCTGTTTCCACTTGCCATCCATCAAGGCCTTGTCAGCTAAACTCAAGCCAGAATCGTCTGCTTTTACATGCTTTGACTTATTTTGCACTGTTGCTGCTGCCTCATCCAAGAGATCAATAGCAGAGTCTGGCAAGTGACGACTAGTCAAGTAACGATGTGCCATCTTGACGGCTGTTTCAACCGCTTCATCTGTGATTTGCACACGATGATGTTTCTCATAAGTCGCCTTCAAACCTTTCAAAATGGCCATACTGTCGACCACACTTGGCTCTTCAATCGTCACTTTGGCGAAACGACGAGAAAGAGCTGCGTCTTTTTCAATGTGTTTTTGATATTCTTCCTGAGTGGTCGCACCAACCGTTCTCAAAGTTCCACGCGCCAAGGCTGGTTTCAAGATATTGGCCGCATCCAGAGTTGAGTCAATCCCGCTCCCAGAACCCATGATGGTATGAAGTTCATCGATAAAGAGGATTACTTGGCCATCTTCTTCAATATCCTTGATGATATTATTCATGCGTTCTTCAAAGTCACCACGGAAACGTGTCCCTGCAACGACATTCATCAAATCAAGCTCTAACACGCGCATCTTGGCCATTTCCGCAGGCACATCCCCACTAGCAATACGCTGAGCGAGCCCAAGCGCCAAGGCTGTTTTCCCGACACCAGCATCCCCAACCAAGACAGGATTGTTCTTGGTCTTCCGGCTCAAGATTTGAATCATACGCGAGATTTCCTTGTCCCGACCGATGACTGGTTCTAACTTGCCAGAACGCGCTTGCTCTGTCAAATCATGCGTATAGTCCTCGAGACCACCACTCGGAGTCTGCGGCATGCCCATCATATTGGCCATAGAATTTTGTTTGTCAGCCACAGTACGATGGCGTTGACGTAAAGCCTTGAGGTCTTCACGAGTCCAACCTGCCCGTTCTTCTAAATTTCGACGAAGGGCAGCAATCTTGACCTGATCTTTCTTGTCTTCATAAGAAAAACCAGCCCTCTCCAAAATACGAGTCGCCAAGGCATTGCCATCATGCAAAATCGCATAGAGGACATGCTCTGTCCCTAGCACCTTAGCATGGACCACTGACGCTACATACTCTGCTTCATCAAAAAGAACCTGCAAACGATGGGAGAACGACAATTCCGTAAAGGTTTCATCCTGGCTATAGTCCGTTTCAGTCAGTTCCAAAGCTACTTCTTCTAAACGGTCCATCTCATATGGATAATCATTTAAAGTTGCCCCTGCCACACTATAACTGTGATTGGACATGGCAATCAACAAGTGCCAAGACTCTAGGTAACGAGCTCCAAAATGGCCAGCCACCATGTAGGCACTTTCGATACATTCATTCAATGCTTTTGAATAGTTCATCTTACTTCCCTTTTCTATCTACCTCTTGTATGACCTGTCGTAGCATATTAGCACGAACAACTGGAGCTTCTTCTCCTAAAACGCGATCCAAAGCTACTGATACTAGCAAATTCATCTCCTGTTTGGTCATCAATTCCTGCTCAACCAAAAGCTGTAGAATATCCTCATAAATTTCTTGACTGACCCGCTCACCAATCGAGTAAAGCAAATCGCGGAGCATTTCATGATGACTAGAAAACTCAATCCGTCCTATACGAATATAGCCTCCGCCACCACGCTTACTTTCAACCAAGTAGCCTCTACTTTCCGTAAAGCGTGTCTTGATCACATAGTTAATCTGACTGGGAACAACCTGAAAGGTATCTGCCAACTGACTACGTTGCAACTCCACAATACCAGATTGATCTAAAATCGCCTTGATGTAGGCCTCAATATGATCCGATGTATTTTTAAATCTCATTACAAACCCACCTCTCTCTTTAAACCTTGACTATCTTTGACTATACTATCATTTAACACTCTATAAGTCAAATTTTTAGGGCTCAGCCCTTGAAAATACTGACTTTCTTTAAAAACATTTAGGCATTAAATCGCCTTAGTTTTTCTTAAAAGTTCCTAAAAAAGTCCATAAAAAAAGCCCTAAAAAGGGCGAAATATTGACGAGTTCAGCAGGCAAGAAACTAGCACGGTCAAACGTGCTTTTTTATTACCTGCTAATATTGTATCATATTCTCTCAACTTATATATAGCCAAAATCACGCAAAATATAAAGATAAAAGTATATAGGATAATGCAAAAGCCCCTCTCACTTTTATTCTATTGAATGAATAGCATGATGAGAAGCAAGGATAAAAAGCCCTCAGATAAATCTGAGAACTTAAATAATGATGTGTTAGCTCGCTCACTTAATTAAAACGCTTAACACTATTAAATTATAGTTTACTTTGAAATATGCTGAATCCTTTCTGTAAATTTTTGAATCGCATTCAGTTCTGCAGGTCTTAAATGAGGGTACGCTTTAGTCCTCCCCCCATTTCGTTTAATATGTCCAAATTCAAGTAAATGAGTAAGAGAGCCGTATTTAAAACTATATACAACCCAAACCCCTTTTCTCACTCTTTTCTTACGCCATCCTTTTGAATATTTACCTGTTCTTTTAGGGCTAGTTTCCCTTAATTCTTGGACTGTTTCTTTAGCGACTTGCTCCGCAATTTTATCAACTTCCTCATTAACCTCTTCACAATATTCTTCTAGAATATTTGCTAATTGTGTTGCTAGATCCATTTTCTAAAAACTCCTTCTATTTTTTTAAATATCAACTTTTTACCCCCTTTTTGGTTGACAGCTTCCGACTTGGAAAAAGTTACCGCTCCCGGTACCTAAAATCAACGAAAATGCTTTACAAAGTGGGGGGAGTGTCAATATCCTTTCAGTTCTATAAATCTTTTAGCGATTACTTTTCTTCGACTATTTATATAACGAGTAGTTTTATTTAGTTTCTCTGCCACGTCTTCCCAGGTCATACCAGCTTCTAAAAATCTCATTTTAAAAATGACTAGATCACTTTCAATTAAGTTTTCCATCAAGGTATCTACAACTAGTTTGAAGCCTTCTAAATATCTTAGTGTTTGGTCTTCTTCAATTCTAATGATTGTCGCTTCAGTAGGACTAGATACTGTCTTTCCTTTCCCACCAGTATAATCTTCAGTGCTATGTTTCTTATTATGTATCAGTTCCTGTCTTCTCAAATAAATTTTATTAGCAAGCGTTCTATATCGTCCTAACTCAATATCTATCCCGTCCAGATCTCTGTTACTCAACTCGTACATAGGCAAGTACCTCCACTTAAATTTAAAAATTTTTTTATCTTGCAATTTGTCAAATTGTAAATTCTGTCAAACTGACAAAAAGCGCTAAAAGCCTTCCAACACTCCACTTACCAGGTATCATTGTTTTAAGTTTGACAACTCTTCAGTATGACAAGTTCAAGGGAAATTTCTTTAATTTATCCCCTCAGTTTCTCATATCTTACATTCTGTGAAACTCACCCCATTCTATAACTTACTGATATACATGGCTTCCAAGCCTATACTCTGTTTTAGTTTATGCTTTCTTCATTTTGTGAAACTAATTTACTAAAATTAAAAACAAGGCCATTTTTGATATAGCTATCAATTTCTTGATATTCAAATCAGCCTTGTTTCTAATGAATTACTCTTTACCTAAATACTCTTTAATCTCACGATATTCCTTAGAAAAATTCATATGCCCACTGACATCAGGATTTAAGAACGGAAGGATACTTATTGGATTTACTTCTGTCCGATATACTGCAAGAGAATGCTCCTGAGTTATTTCTCCAACTACGCCTTTATGTATTTCTTCTACATCTTTCTTTAGTACTTGAATTTCATCGTAGGCATCTAAAATTATTCTAAGTTTCTTCTGGTAACGTTTATAGATTTTCTTTTCTTCAGCTCTTCGTTTAGTCTCTTTAAAGATATATTCAAATATCGCTGCCTTTGCCTCCCAGAAATAAGTATCATACTCTTTCTCTAAAAGATTGATTGATTCACTCATTTTAGCAATTTGTCCTAAAGAAGTAGTATTATCCTCAAGAAAAGAATCAATATTATCAAATGAAACCTTCTTCTCTCCAGTAATTGTTTTTCTTTTTTCTTCCAACTTTGTTCTTGCTTTTGCAATATTATCTTTTTTATCATCAAGATTTTCTAATGTTGATAATACTTCTCTAATATCCATCCCCTATCTCCTAATTCCATTTTATAAAGAAAGCGCAATCCGTTTCAATTTTCTTCACAACGAAACGAGTATAAAGCATTAAACTCATTCCATAAATAACGGATTCACTTACCCAACGTAAGCTATTTTTATTTCTTTCAAATAAAGTAGCGAAATTGTACAAATCCCCAACGAAAGCAACTTTATCGCCTTTTACTCCTAGTACTTCATCAGACACAACAATAACATCATCAACGTATAAGTTTTCTGAGTATCGTTCCTTCTTGTTAATTTTTAAAATATAATTTCCATCACTAGATTTCTCTTTATCTAAAAACTTAAATAGCGACTGACTTAATACAAGAGTATTATGACGTTCAGGATTCAAATCGTTTATGGTGTCTTTCAATTCGTCAAAATTAGAAACATTTTTTTCAGGTGCTTCTTTTAGAATTTTTCCAATTTCAATATTACGTGTTTTACGACAAAGACGGGTAATTTTGTTACTTAAGAAGTCTAATATATTATATTCTCCATCATCAACTTGTTCAGACGATAAGGGGAGACGGCCTGAAAATGTCTTGTGTTCGAACTTAGTTCTAATCTGTTTTTTTCTAAGTTCTACAATTTTACTTTCTCTAAACTCTTCCGATTCAAGTTCTGATAGATGTTCATCGTCAAAATCTACAGTTTCATATGTTCCACCAGTACCCGTATACTCAATAACATTAACAAGATCCACTAGTTCTTTTCCTTCTTCAGGAACGTCATAGATACTTGTTATATCTTGTGATAATATTAAACCTGTTTTTAAATTTTTATCATCGATACTCATTCCTCTACTTCTTACATACTTTTCTACCAAACTAAATTTTTTAGCCATTTTATACTCCTTTATCTCTTTATTGCTCCTCGTTGTTTATAATTTTTTCTAAAGTTCTTAGCTCTTAGCTTTTCTTTTAGAACTCTACGAGCTTTTAAAATCATTTTTTCTAACTGTTGATTTTGTGTTTTCGTTAGCATATTTTTCTAGTATTTCATGGTTCCCACTTTCTAAACTGCTATCTTCATTTTTACATTTTGAAAATATTTTCTGTCTTTTTTCTGGATCAATAGAAAACTTACTAGCTACCACATACCCTAAGGATGTATCTACTGTCATCTTCTTCACCTCCTTTCTTCTCAAGCAAAAAGGGACATACCACTAGCATCATATGCTTACGGTATGCCCCTGAGTTGTTCTCAATAGACTTATTTTTTAGTTTCTTTTTTGACTAGATGAGTAAATTTCCCATCTGAGTAGACTAAAGTTATCTCTCCAAATCTTGGAACTTTTTCTATCTCTATTATACCACATTTTTCGTAGACAATAAAGCCTTTTTCTGTTGAAAATTTCATTTCATCCATATCTATTAACCTTTCTCTCCTCTCACTGTGTTAATCGTATATCGCTTATCTTTGATTGTGAAAGCCTTAAAAGTGTTCCCCTCTAAACCTTTCAAAATTCTACTTGAATTTCTAGCATTGTATACCGTCCGCAGTTCACTACTATCTAGGTTCGTGTTGAAAATCGTAGTTTCTCGATTGTTGATAATATCAAACAAGAAATCCTGTTCCCAATCGCTCTTAGGAGTGATTGTTCCATTTTTTGCCCCCAGGTCATCGATGATTAGAAAATCAACATCAACTAGCTTTTTAACTGCCTCATACTCTGTTAAGTTTGCATTTCTTCCATAAGCCCATCCTTCTTTTATCTGCTTGATAATCTCGGTTAAACTGACAAATAAGACACTCTTAGGATCGTTCTTCTCTCTGAAACTCTCATTGATTTCTTTGGCCAGGGCAAGCGATAAATGACTTTTTCCTATTCCTGTGCTACCGCTGATTAAAGTATTTCCCGTCATACCTGCAAGGTATTTCTGGGCTTGACCCTTTACAAACTCTAACATCTGACCTTCCTCTGTAGTCTTAACAAAGAAATTATCAAATGTCGCTCCCTTTAACTCTTTAGGAATTGTACTATCACGCATTAATACATCATAAGTTTTAAAATATGTTTGTCTATCATCAAACCGCTGTAATAGGTCTTTCTCTTTTTGTTTAATATCCCCCTTCACACACTCCGGGCAAAATGGTTGTATTTTTCTTTCTGAACCCCCTACTACAGGTATAGAAATTTCCCAGTAATTTACCTGATGAATATCACAAACTTTATCTGATATTTTTCTGTTATTAAATTCTTTAAATTGTTCCTTCATCCTTGCAACTCCTAAAATGGTAGGTCTGGGAAGTTATCTCTAGACTCCCCTTTTATGGTTTTAGGCTTTTGATTCAAATAACCGTCAAACTTAGATCCGAAAAGTGTTTCAGGTCTCAGATATTTAGAAAATTCAGGACTATCCTTCCATTCTGCCGTTTTAATATCTATCACCTGTTTAAAATCTTCAAGTGTATAGCCTTCTTTGAATCGTGCTAGTAAAAGCCTTTTTGTCTTATCAACAAACTTATACCGCTTATTAGCTACTTGATTCAGATAAACAATAGGAATCCAAAGTTCTTTATGTTTTGTTTTCTCTAAATCTTTTATAGCTGTTTCTTCAAGCCAAGTAGGAAAAGTGAAAGATGAGCTTTGCTCATTAGGCGAGTTTCCCTCGACTATATATTCTTTATTTATATCTAACTTTAAATCTTGCTCTAACTCTTTCTCTTTATCTATCTCTTTCTCTGTCTTACATGTAGATAACGTTGTAAAATTATTAGATAACAATGTAAGATTTTTTTCTTTCTCTTGTTGCTCTTTGCGGTAGCTTCTCATATATGCAGCGTGGTTTGTTTCTTGTTGTACCAAAGCTTTTGCTTGTGTTAACTCGGCATTTTTATCTTCATCAATCTGAATCAGGCCACATTGCGTAAAATAAGCTATAGTCATAGATATATCATCCTCAGAAACATCTAATTTCAAGGCCAGTTCTTCTTTTAAGGTTTCAAAGTATCCTTCGTAATACAGAATACAATCACTTTCAAGACTTTCTAACATAAGACGGATATAAATCACTATCATAGTGTAGCCGCCAGGCATACTTTTTAGTCGCTTAATAAATAGGTTATCAAAAAATTTCTTATCAATTTTTAACCAAAAATATACTTTAGTCTTTGCCATCATCTACCCCCAAAAACTTTAAAACATCTGAGACTTTATAATACGCTTTTCTAGTATCTTCAATAGGCGGTATATACTGCGGTAGTCCTGCACCTTCCCATTTTGTCAAGGTTTTATCTCCTATGCCCAGTTCTTCCTTTAGTTCCACCTTGCTTATCAAATCTAATCTTTTTTGAGGTGCTTTCTCATGGCTTCTTAAATATCGTTCCACTGCTTCCAAAATCTTAGACTTTAAATCTTCAATCATTTTTTCAAACATCTTAGTACCCCCATGGCTTAACCCCTGCAAGCTGAATATATCGCCCATAATCAGGGCTTAAATCCTCGCTAGTTGTTTCTATCGTCTGTGTACTTTCTCGCTCGATTTGGGCGCTTTTTTTGCGGTCTCGATGGTTCAGGTAAATGAGAAAGCCAATCAAAATCACGGTAAAAATAATCGCCTGTGTATTGCTTAAATCTAGTTCATTCATGCTATGCCCTCGCTTTGTAATTCTTGATATAATTTACTTGATAGCTTCGCTCCATCTTCAGAAAGTCGTACACCTCTTCTGGAGTTACTTTATCATCTAAAAAGTCAATGATGAACTGAAATAGGTTCGGATTTCTATCCTTGATTTTAGTCATTAGCTTATCAAATTCTGATCGTGTCATGTTATCTAGGTCTAGAGTCATATTTTTCTCCATTAGTCTTTCCTTGTCCTTTTTCCTACCTGTTTTCTATATGGTATACTTCACCACTCCAAACGCTGAGCGATTGCCCCAAGTTGGCGAACGCTTGTAGTGATGTTTCGTGGGTAATCACCCACATTTCAGCTAAACAAGGCCTTAGAATCACCCTGTCAGCGCTTGATTTCAAAACCTTTTCTAATTGCTTGCCTGCTCTTCGGTTTTTCTTTAGGTATTTGATAAAATAGATATTTTTTGCTATAATCAAAGCATAGAAAAAATTTCTATACTCTGAATTGTGTCGCTTGCTCGCCTTGGCCAAAATTTGAGCAAGTGATTTTTTTATTTTCTTTTTGCATGATTACTACCTGACTTTGGTTTATAAAGCAAGTCTTTACTTTCGATAAGATCTAGAATCCAACTGATTCCCTGTTCTACTGTTTCAAGAAATGCGCCCAGGTCTTCACTGTCCAAGTTCTCGTAGTTCATACAAAGATATTCGGCTAGTTGTCTGTCTTTCTCAACTAGCTTTTTAAAATCCTTGGGATACTTAGGAATTTCTAACCCCTTGGCATTTGTAACTGTCTTAAAATCATTTTCCATTTTCTATACTCCTATACTTTAAAAATTAATTCCTTAATTTCTGAATACCCCCTATTCAAGTTAATCATAGCTATTGCCATATCTTCCAAACGTTGGTAGTTTGTCAGTTCTGCACTTGTCAAGCCATCAATGCCGTTCTTACTTTCTCGCTCCTTCATGAGTTGCGCTTTATTCTTCCCTGTCACTCCCTTTAGTAGTAAGTTTGTAAGAGTACTATAGGCATGCTTGGGGGCTTTCTCCCATGTTTGAATAGCTTCAGTTAAGCTTTTACGCTTTGGCTTTTCCAGTTCTCTTTGAAGATAGCGTTTAGAAAGTTCATTACGCATTTCAAAAAAGGCTTTGACTAGGTTCTTCTTAAACTCTTTTACGGGGTCTGTATTTCGTAAGTAAGTGATCAGCAATGTTGCTTGTTGTTCATTCAGAAGATAGATTTTTTTCGGTTGCCCTCTCTTATCTAATTTATGGATTTTAAATCCAAGTATTCCCAACGCTTCAAAATCAGCTTTATTGTCTCTGACTAAGCGTGTAATAGTATGGTGCTGTACTTCAGCACATTCAGCGATAATCTCGCTCGTAGTATACGGCTCTTTCTTGCCGTCCATGTAAACCAATTCCATCGGTCCACTCCTTTCTTATTTTTGTCAATGCTTACCACCTAAAACAGTACCAAGGGGAAGAACTTTCTAGGGAGAAAGGAGTCACCCCCTACAAACCCTTGATACTGCCATAGGTAGCAAGCAAAGTAGTCTAGTAAAAATTTAGCTAGATCCGTTTATCAATCCCCAGTGGTAAAGCACCACATGAGAAATCTGTAAACGTAGAGTAGTATTGCGATTGGTTCGCTCCTTTCTAATAATCTTCTAAAAGCCACTCTATCACACTTTCGTAAATGCGCTTAGGTGCATCGTAGTTGCCAGCTTCAATTTTTGCTAGAGTAGGAGGTGTAATTTTTAGTTTCTTGGCTAACTGAACTTTTCCAAGCTGAAGCTCCCCTCGTTTTCGACGAACTTTTTTTGCATGTTCTATTGTTAATAACATTATCAACTCACTCCTTTCTAAAAAATCTTGATTTGGACGAAAGTTTTTTCATCACACTTTGAATTATAAACGAATTTATTTTCGTTGTCAAGCGATAAATGAATTTTTTTTCGTCTATGATTTTATTTTTTCTCTCTACTATGTTATACTTTAGATAAACGTATAAGAGGATAACTAATGGAAAAACAAACACCTAAAAATAATCTAAAAAAACTTAGAATAGAAAAAGGATTCTCCCAAAAAGAATTTTACGAAGATATTATAAAAAAAGAACTAGGTTTGAATATTACTTTACGAACTTATCAAAATTGGGAAAATCCAAATAATGAAATCAAATCAAAACCTGCTCTACTACTTGCAGAATATTTCGGGGTAAATGTTGGATATCTTTTAGGGGAAGACGAAAGAAGAACAACCTACCTAACCTCTACTCTAGAGAAATATAGTGATAACATGGAATCCCCAGTAGATTTCGCAGGATATGGTTTGTTGGCGCTAACTCGTGGTGAAAAAGTAAGGGATACCGTAATAGAAAACCTTAGAGAAATCACAGACTATTATGGACATAGAAGATGTGCTAAAGAAGAATTTAAAAATTGGAGTCAAGAAAAAAAAGATCTTATGTTAAAAGGAATGCAAGACTATGCTGATTCAAATATCGGAAGATTTCTTGCAGGTCTAATGACCTTTCCTGATAAGACTAAAATTACTATTATTGATTTTTTAACACTAGACAAGAAAGAAAGGGAAGCTATTAGTACAATAATTTCCTCATTAGCCGATAATCCTGTTCTTCATAAAGATTATGATGACTAATATAAAATCGCTAATCACTATATAAGCTCCATATCCGCCAATAAATACTCTATCCCATAGGTCTATTGTAAAAAAGATGGGATAGCCCACTAAATCTTTTATCAGAAAAACACCAGCATATAGGAGACTACTTATGAAAAAATTACTAAGCACATCAGCTATTTTACTTTCTGCTACCGTTCTAGTAGCTTGCTCTAACGATCAATCAACTACTAAAGATAGCTCAGAACAAGCAAAAACGGAGCAAAAAAACACTACTTCAACAAACACAAAAGCCAAAGTAGATAACAGTAAATACGACAATCTAATTTCTGAAATCAAGTCAAAATTAGATCCTGAATCAACTGGCGCAATAAGCGTAAAAATTCAAAATAACGTAATCGATTCAGACTCATCCGAACCGCATGATACAATCATGATTTTGCTAACTGGAACGGCTAAAGATAGCGCAAAAGAGACTATGGACGCAATCAATTCAAATTCTGCTACAACTAATCAGCAAAATGCAATTACCGTATTTCGGATGTCTATATCTGAGTTTGCTAAAAAATTACCAGACGACAATACTACTCTTTCCCTTGGATATGAAAAATCCGCTGATCAATACGACTTAATCGCAAAATCTTCAAAACAAAAAGATTTTATCCCTGTTGGAGAAATCATCGTAAATTAAAAAACTCCCCCATATTCGCCAATAGCGCCCCTATTTCTAAGGTCTATTGTGCAAAAACAGGGGAAATTGAAGAATAGAAAACTGATTTTACAGACTAAAGTGCAAAAAAAACGGCAAAATTGACAAATAGAAAGGAGAAACATGAACTACGCTCAAGACTACCTGGACGATATACTGGTACGAATGGCCTACCATTCTAGCGGTATTGAAGGAAACACTATTTCCCTACCCGAAACCGTCAGCATTATCTTAGAAAGCACCTTGCCACGCAACGGCAAAAGTATTCGTGAGTTTTATGAGATTGAAAACCATAAACAGGCCTTTTCTTATCTCTTGGACTCATTGGCAAATCATCAAGCCCTTACTGTGGGGCTGGTTCAAGATTTTCACGCCTTATTAGTGGATAGACTGCAACATGATCGCGGACAATTTAAGCAAGTTCAAAATGCTATTATCGGGGCTGAATTTCAAACGGCTAGCCCAGCAGAAACACCCTACCTGATGACGCAATGGGCTGATAATACCGCTTATCGCTTAGATCATGCTCAGAATGAAAAAGAAATCTTAGAGATTTTAGCAGATACCCATATCCAGATTGAACGGATTCACCCATTTAGCGACGGCAACGGCCGTACAGGGCGCCTTTTACTCATGTACCTAGCTATGAAGTATCTAAACGCTCCTATCATCATCTCAAAAGACTCAAGGGCGCATTATATGGAACTCCTCGCGAATCAAGACGTAACTGGACTAGCTGACCTCTTCAAAGAATCACTGGACTACGAAACAACACGGAAAGGACAGTTTTAGGACGAAAAAAGGCGAACTTTCCCAGCGTTGAGATTTTTCGATACTCAAAAATTTTTAAAAAACAAACCAAAAAGATTGACAAAAACTAAAAATTACAGTATTATTAGGCAATGAGAAGAGTTTCTGCTCCCAAGGGAGCAGAGTACGCGAAACACCGCCTAGTTCTACTAGGTGGTGTTTTTGTATATAAGGAACATATATGAAACCATTTCAAACATTAGATGAACAAATAAAACTTCTCCAGTCTAGAGGTTTAGAAATAGATAACATAGTAGAATGTAAAAGATACCTTCTAACTAACAACTATTACAACGTCGTCAACGGATATAGTAAATTTTTTCAAACATCAAAAGATAAATTTATAACTGGTGCAGACTTTAGAGAAATAGCTGCAACACACTTTTACGATAAAGAAATTAAATCAGCTTTTTTAAAAGCAATTATAGATGCAGAAAAACACTTTAAATCCGTACTGGCATATCGTTTTTCAGAATCATATCCAAAGCCATACTCTTATCTAGATATTAATAATTTTGAAACACAAAAAGATGCAAAAAGGCTCGCACAAATTACAAACTTAATCAGTATATTAGCTAGAATACTCAATGATTATAATAGGGATAAGCAAAACAATTCTATAAAACACCACTATAAACAACATGGCGTTGTTCCTTTCTGGGTTATCATCAATGAACTTACATTAGGACAAGCATTTAACTTTTATAGAAATCTAAACACTGATATAAAAAATCAAATAGCTAGAGATTTATCACCATTCTTACAAGAAAATATTGAATACATCCAAAATAGACCTAGTAAAGACCTTTTAAGTGGAAAGGCTTTAGAAAGTATTATTAAAAATATACTAGAAATTAGAAATATCACTGCTCATAATAATAAGCTTTTCAATTATAAATGTCGTGAGAATCTTCCACAACTAGCTTATTTCCATTATTACAATAACAATGCCAATACATCAAGACAATCTGTATATTATGTTTTTCTTGCCTTGCAATGCCTACTTGCTTCCACACAATACGCTCAATTACATAACACTATTATTAAAAGAACCAAAGCTCTAAATAAAAAAGCGCACTCCATTGAAGCCGGCATTGTATTGGACACACTTGGATTTCCGAATAATTGGTATAATATCACTGACACATTAAGATAGAACTACTTGCAATATATGGGCTTTTTAAAACCCTCATATCAGCCCCATATCCGCCTTGTTTCCTATTCTGGTACAATTTACCGTCTGACTGCTTAAAATCGAAAATAAGGGGTTCTCGTAGCCCCTCGCATGGTCTAAACTCAAAACCTTTTCTAATTGCTTGCCTGCTGATGGAAAAGGAGTAAACCATGAAAATTACACAACACACGAAAAAAGACGGATCAGCAGTCTACCGCTCCAGTATCTATCTTGGCATTGATTCTGTAACTGGTAAGAAGGTCAAGACTACCATATCAGCACGAACAAAGAAAGAACTCAAAAACAAGACCACCCAGGCTAAGGTAGAATTTGAGAAAAACGGCTCGACACGGAAACAACGCTCACATATAACAACCTATAGCGAACTTGTGGACTTATTTTGGCAAACCTACCAGTATACCGTAAAGACTAATACGCAGATTAAGATAAAAGGTTGCTTAAATAACTACCTCTTGCCCTCATTTGGTACTTACAAACTAGATAAACTTACACCTGTCATTATCCAAACTCAGGTAAATAAATGGGCGGATGAGTACAATCAGGACGGAACGGGGTATAAAGAATACAATCATCTTCATGCCTTAAATAAACGTATTCTACAGTATGGAGTTTCTATCCAGGCATTAGACAATAACCCTGCTCGTGATGTTGTCATTCCCAGAAAGATAACCAGAGATAAACAAGAAATTAAATACTTTCAAGATCAGGAACTTAAAAACTTCCTCTCCTATCTCGATAGCCTAGAAAATACCTTTATCAATTTTTATGATACCGTGCTTTATAAGACACTCCTAGCTACTGGACTGCGCATCCGTGAATGTCTGGCCCTGGAATGGTCTGATATTGACCTGCAGAACGGAACGATCGATATTAACAAAACACTCAACATTTTAAACCAGGTAAACACTCCTAAGACAAAATCAAGCTATAGAGTTTTAGATATTGATCATAAAACAGTGCTCATGCTTCGTCTCTACCGAGCAAGACAAGCAGAAAACGGTAGAAACATTGGCTTAACCTATGAGAAAGTATTCTCTGATAGCTTTGACAACTATGTCAATACTCGAAAAGTTGATTACCGCCTACATAAGCACTTAAAAAACGCTAACTGTACTGATTTAGGCTTTCATGCTTTCCGACACACTCACGCTAGTATCTTGCTTAATGCTGGCCTGCCATACAAGGAAATACAGACACGGCTTGGCCATGCAAAAATATCTGTAACTATGGACACTTACAGCCATTTATCAAAAGAAAATCAAAAAAGAGCAGTCTCATTCTTTGAAACTGCCCTCGAAAAAATAAAAAGTTCTTAAAAAAGTCCACAAAATAAAAAAAAGCGACACATAAAACCCTTATGTATCAACGATTATAGAATGATTTCGGTATAATTGACTATTATACCGAAATTTTCTCATTTTTAAAAGAAAAAGGGCGCTGGTAAAGGATAATCTTCACCAACTCCCTATTTTTCTACTTAATCTAAGCCTAATTCTGCCAAGATTTGACGTTTGTAGGCAATCTTTTGGACTTCCTTGTCCTCATCTTCAGACCAATCTAGTTTAATTTCTGAAACAATCTGCCCAGGGCGATTTTTCAAGATATAGATGCGGTCGCTGAGACTAAGAGCCTCCTCGATACTATGCGTGATGATCAGGGTCGTTAGCTGCAACTGCTTGTGAATCTCAAGATACCAAGCGTGGAGTTCCATCTTGGTCATCTCATCCAAGGCGCTAAAGGCTTCATCTAAGAGAAAGAGCTTGTGCCCGAAAAGGTAGGTCCGGAGCAAGGCTACACGCTGGCGCATCCCACCACTTAGTTCATGAGGGTATTTATCTCTTACAGCTGTCAACTGGAAGGTCGCAAGAATTTCATCCGCTCGGGAAATAGCTTCTGCCTTATCCACCTTTTGAATCAAGAGGGGCAGAATGATATTACCAAGCACCGTCTTGTGTTCCAAGAGCAGATCCTTTTGCAACATATAACTCACGCGCCCCTTGGGATTTTCTTCACCATCAAGGACAATTCTCCCTGACTGAACTTCTAAAATCCCAGCGATTAGATTAAAGAGGGTGGTCTTTCCAACACCACTTGGGCCTAGGATGGAAACCACTTCACCTGAAGTCACCTGCAGGTTAATGTCCTCTAAAATCCTCTCCTGACCATAAGCATAACTGACGTGTTCTAGTCTTATTTCTGTCATTATTTCACAAATTCGTTGGTGAAGCCTTTATCTGTCAAATCTTCTTTAAGGATACCATTTTCTTTATCCCATTTGTAGAAGGCATTCCAGCGAGTTGCATCAAATTGACCCCATTTTTCCTTGTCGCTTGCGTATTCTTTTGACAAGTATTTTTGAGATTCGATGACAAAGTCACGTTTTTCCTGAAGTTCAGGTGCATTCTTGATGAGGATATCAGCCGCTTCTTCTGGATGCTCCATAGCATATTGGTAACCTTTTTTGATGGCTTGGATGACTTTACGAGCTTCTTCTTTGTTATCTTTCAGATAGTCGTTGTTTGCGATGATAACTGGTGAATAGTAGTCAAATTCTTTAACGTAGTCTTTCAAGTACATGAAATTAGCATCTACACCTTGAGATTTAGCAAGAATTCCGTCC
The DNA here is from genome assembly GCF_013277145.1 of Streptococcus sp. 3705. GTDB lineage: Bacteria > Bacillota > Bacilli > Lactobacillales > Streptococcaceae > Streptococcus. Next base: position 74,718 of record NZ_VMMJ01000010.1, read on the forward strand.
CATCCATAGTAGATCCAAGCAGCATCAAAGACGCCATTGGCAATCGGTGTGATTGAGTTTGAGTCGTTATTTGGTACTTTTTCAACCTTCTCAAAGTCTCCACCTTGTGATTCTACCAAGGTTTTCAACATAGCAAGTTCAGTTGGGTCATTCCAAGTCCCGTATTTCTTACCAACTAAGTCTTTTGGACTGCTTACATTGTCAGATTTACGTGAGATGATTCCTGATGTATTGTGTTCAACAATAGCTGCAACGGCAGTGATTCCTGCTCCTTTTTCCAATTTTTTAGCCATGTAGTCTTGGAAATACACTGCAAATGGTGCCTTACCATTGATAACCAAGTCAGATGAGCTTTCTTCTGGTGGCAATTTCAAATCAACATCCACTCCAGCTTCTTTGAAATAACCTTTTTCCTTGGCAACATATAGCCCTGTGTGGTTAGTATTTGGTGTCCAGTCTAGGATAAAGTCGATCTTCTTGAGTTCTGCTTCTTTGTTGTCCTTAGAAGCAGTTCCTTGACCACAAGCTACAAGCACGACAGCTACAAGAGCTGTTAAAACAGTTAAAAACACTTTCCATGTTTTCTTCATTTTGATTTCCTCTTTTCTTTTTTGAAACATTCTTATTCTACGAACGTTTCCATTTAATAACATATTTTTCACTGACATCAACCAGCTTCATACCCATAAGGCTGATAATCGATACCAGAATAATAATAGCAAACATGGTATCATACTGAAACAGTTTCTTGGACTGAATCATGTAGACACCTAGTCCTTCAAAGCCTCCCAACCACTCAGATACCACTGTTGTGATAAAGGCGTAGGAGACACTGACCCTCAGACCTGCATAAAAGTAAGGCAGGCTGACTGGGATTTTAAAATGCCACAGGATTTGCCAAGGCTTGGCCCGCATCAAACTAAACAAGGTCAGCATATCCTTGTCACAATGCCTAAAACCGTCCAAAATACTGACGATGATAGGAAAAGTTGTCGTCAAAATAATCAAGACAATCTTGGGCAGAATCCCATAACCTAGCCACAAGACCAAGATAGGAGCTATGGCAATGGTCGGAATGGTCTGAACAACCACCATCATAGGGTAAATCAAGTCATTGAGCCAAGTCAAACTGTCCATGAGCACAGCCATGAGACAGGCAATCAAGACTCCCAAAATTAGACCTAGCAAAGCCACTCTCAAGGTCGCCCAGCTATGGTACCAGAGAAATTCTCTATCACGAACAAAGGCCTGAAGAATTTCAAAAGGTGTCGGCAGGATAAACTTGGGGAGAAGTTTAAAAAAACCTGCTAACTGCCAGATTGACAAGACTCCCAGAAAGCCCAATAGACTAATGTGTCGTCTCAGTATACTTTTCAAGTTTCTCATCAATACTTAAAATCTCTCCTACATTTATTTTGACATTGGCAAAGACATTATCTGCCTCCTGCCCTGCCACTTCCAGCGCTTCTTTGAGAATGCGCATGAGCTCATCAAACTCCCCTTCCAAGACCGTTTCAAATGGTGTCACCACCATGGTCACTTCTTGAGCTTGTAGATAAGCAATGACCTGATCGATAACAGCAATCCGATCAATCCCCTGTGCCAAGGGTAAAACTTGCAAGGCAATGCTTGCTTTCATAAAAACCTCCTCTTCTCGTTTTCCTTTGACAAAAAGAAAAACCTTTACCATATATGGAAAAGGTCAAGAATAGACTAAGTATCGTTCCCTACGCTGGCATTACCCAGATCAGGTGCGGTCGAAGTTTAACACTTCCTCTCAGACTGTACACAGACTCCCATATATTATATAGATATATGATAGCGCAAAATAAGAAAAATGTCAAGGAAACTGCTTACAGAAAAGAGCAGGAAAAATTTCCTACTCCAATTTTCTATACTCGTTCTCCATCACTGTTTACTCTGTAGCCATCCACCGTCGTATTAACAGCTAAGGCACCTGAAGAGTAAGAATAATACCACTTACCAGAAACTTGATACCAGCCTGTTTTCATTGCCCCTGAACTATCCAGATAATACCACGAGCCATTTTCCTTTAACCAGCCTGTCTGCATTTCACCAGATGATTTCAAATAATACCAGCTGTAACCATCCTTCAACCAGCCTGTTGATTTAGACCCATTTGATTTGAAATGATACCAACTACCATTTATTTTCTTCCAACCGACAGTTGAACTACTATTGGATCCATAGCTAGAGATGTTTCCTGATTGGTTCTGATAATTCTGTGAAGAAGCCACTCCTTCTAGCTGAATATAACGACGACTTCCGTTATAAGCTGTATAACTCAACCACTTGTATCCATCTTTTTCGAGAATTTGATCATAATGAACCTTCTCCCCAGGATAATAGTAATCAATCGCAGTTGCGCTAACTAATGGCTGATTTTTGATAGCAGACTTAGACTTGAAATAATGTGTTCCTCCTGTTGAAACTGAGGTTTGACTATTCCCAACACTGCCACCAGCCAAATCTTTAAAATGAATAAATCCTGTCATCATATTTGCTTTTATACTTCGTTTATTATAGGCTTCTGTATAACCATAGTTATATTCCTCGATCTCAATCTGATCTCCCATTACATTTGACACCCAGGCAACATGCCCATAAGTTCCTGCAGTAGACCAAGCAATAGAGCCAATCGTCGGTGTATTATCTACACGATAGCCTTCACGACGAGCACGATGTCCCCATTCATTCGCATTTCCATAAGCCTTTGCAATCTCAAAACCATTGACACTACTCAAACGAAAGGCTGCAAAAGAAGTACACTGACGAGAGTACATGCGCCACTGATCAATCTCCTGGCTCCCATTTTTATAATAAACAGGATAATCATCTCCACGCGCAATCGACCCATTCCCTCCAGAATAGGCATAGACACTATCACCCGCTGCTAGCATCAATCCTACTACTAAAAAAGGAACAACCTTTTTAACTGACATCTTCAAACAATAACTTGTCCCTCTTACTATAAACGGTAAAATTTTCATTCTTCCTCCTTGAAACTAATATAAATCGAAGATTGCCTTCACTTAAACTATTCGGAGAAAAAAGAAAAAGTGAGAAAATTTCTCACTTTAGTCCAGATAATGAATCAAATTCTTTTCTGTAAGAATATCTGAGTAAGTAAAGGATTCAACGTAAACATTAGCTTGTTTATCTCCTTCCACATTCCCAAATTCCACAATAAATAGGGATGGATAAACTTCAATTAGCTTACCCAATCTATTTTTTTGGCGCTTACGTCCATTTTCCAAAGTCATTTCAATTACATGACCCTCATGTGCCTTGATTTCCTCTTTGATTTTTTTCATCTTAGCTACATCTGTAAATGCATCTGTCATTTTATGCCTCCCTTTTTGAGATACTTGAAAATTTATTGTATTCTTTTTGGAAAATCAATTCCACTGTTCCACGAGCTCCACTACGGTTTTTCTCGATAATAACTTCCACCTTATTATTTGGGATACCGTCCTCTTCTTCACCACCACGTTCATAGTAGTCATCGCGATAGAGAAAAGCTACGATATCAGCGTCCTGCTCAATAGACCCAGATTCACGAATATCAGACAAGACCGGTCTCTTGTCCTGACGTTGTTCTACACCACGAGAAAGCTGACTTAGAGCAATTACAGGAACTTTCAGTTCCTTGGCTAAGATCTTCAACTGACGAGAAATTTCAGAAACTTCTTGTTGACGATTTTCTCGGCCTGTACCTGTAATCAATTGCAAGTAATCTATCAAAATCAAACCAAGATTGCCCGTTTCTTGAGCCAATTTACGAGAACGAGAACGAATCTCTGTAATCCGAATCCCTGGCGTATCATCGATATAGATACTGGCGTTAGCTAAATTCCCTTGAGCAATGGTATATTTTTGCCACTCCTCATCAGTCAATTGACCCGTACGGATAGAATGGGATTCCACCAAACCTTCTGCCGCTAACATACGATCCACTAGACTTTCCGCACCCATTTCCAGTGAAAAAATAGCAACCGTTTTGTCCAACTTAGTCCCAATGTTCTGAGCGATATTCAAGGCAAAGGCTGTCTTACCAACCGCCGGACGAGCTGCTAAGATAATCAACTCCTCTTCATGCAGACCAGTCGTCATATGATCTAAATCACGATAGCCTGTCGCAATACCTGTAATATCGGTCGTTTGTTGCGAGCGAGCTTCCAGATTTCCAAAGTTGACATTCAACACATCTCGAATGTTCTTAAATCCACTTCGATTAGCATTTTCGCTGACATCAATCAGGCCTTTTTCTGCCTGAGCAATGATTTCATCAGCTGGTTGTGAAGCCTCGTAAGCTTGGTTGACAGACTCTGTCAACTTGGCAATTAAACGACGTAGCATTGCTTTTTCTGCAACGATTTTAGCATAATACTCCGCATTAGCAGAAGTGGGCACAGAATTGACAATCTCAACTAGGTAAGACAGGCCACCAATATTCTGCAAATCACCTTGATTATCAAGAATGGTACGAACCGTTGTTGCATCTATAGCATCACCACGATCGGATAAATCAACCATAGCTTGGAAAATCAAACGATGGGCATACTTAAAAAAGTCCCGAGACTCAATGTATTCTCGCACAAAAACAAGCTTACTCTCATCAATAAAGATAGCCCCTAAAACGGATTGCTCAGCTAAGATATCTTGAGGTTGTACTCGTAACTCTTCTACTTCTGCCATCAGACTTCCCTTCCTTTTACAATCTTGTCAAGAAGGTGTAAACTTATCCTTCTTTCACACGAAGGTTGATTACACTTGTGATATCTTGATAGATTTTCACTGGTACATCAATCAAACCAACTGCTCGAATCGGAGCTTGTACTTGAATATGACGTTTATCAATCTTAATTCCAAATTGCTTTTGCAATTCTTCTGCAATCTTCTTATTGGTAATAGAACCAAAGGTACGGCCATCTGGACCAACCTTTTCAACAAATTCTACAATAGTTTCCTCTGATTCAAGTTGGGCTTTAATTGCTTTTGCTTCTGCAATCATTTCAGCGTGAGCTTTTTCTTCAGATTTTTGTTTACCACGAAGCTCACCTACCGCTTGAGCAGTCGCTTCTTTTGCTAGGTTCTTTTTGATAAGAAAGTTTTGCGCATACCCTGTTGGTACTTCCTTAATTTCGCCTTTTTTACCTTTTCCTTTGACATCTGCTAAAAAGATTACTTTCATTCTTCTTTCTCCTTTTCCTTTATTTCATTTAATACAATTTCTGTCAGTTTTTCACCTGCTTCTGACAAGGTTAAATCTTTAATTTGAGCTGCAGCCAAATTAAAGTGGCCTCCACCTCCCAGTTCTTCCATAATCCGTTGTACATTCAATTTACTACGACTGCGAGCTGAGATAGAGATAAATCCTTGTGTATTCTTCGCAAGAACAAAACTCGCTTCAATACCCGACATAGCTAACATGGCATCTGCTGCCTTACTAATAACAACTGTATCATAGCATTTCGTGTCCTTAGCCTCTGCTATCAGTACATCTGAACCTAATTTACGCCCCTGTAAAATCAGTTCATTGACCTCACGATATTCTTCAAAATCTGTCGCAGCGATTTCTTGGATAGCAATACTATCACTTCCTCTCGTTCTGAGATAGCTAGCAACATCAAATGTCCGACTAGTCACTCGTGAGGTAAAATTTTTAGTATCCAGCATCATACCAGCCATCAAAACACTGGCCTGCATACGACTCAGACGATTTTTCTTAGAATTCTGGAACTGAATCAATTCCGTTACCAACTCACTGGCACTGCTTGCACCACTTTCGATATAAGTGATAACTGCATTATCTGGAAAATCCTGATCCCTTCTATGGTGGTCAATAACAATAGTTTGGGTAAATAAATCATAAAATTCTTTTGATAATGTTAAGGCTGTCTTTGAATGGTCTACAAGAATCAACAAAGAACGATTAGTCACCATCCCCATTGCATCCTTAACAGACAACAACTTCGTAACTCCTTCTTTTTCTAAGAATGAAACAGCTCGTTCAATATCTGGAGACATTTGTTCTTCATCATAAAGAGCATAGCTATTTTCAATCACATTGCTGGCGAACAACTGCATACCTACAGCAGAGCCCAGGGCATCCATATCTAAATTTCTATGCCCAACTACAAACACTTGATCCACACTACGAATCTTATCAGATATGGCTGTCATCATTGATCGAGTACGGGTACGAGTGCGCTTGATAGACGCAGCCGACCCACCTCCAAAGTAGACTGGATTTTTCGTTTCATCATTCTCCTTGACAACCACCTGGTCGCCACCACGTACTTCAGCCAAGTTCAAGTTGAGCAAAGCAACTTTCCCTATTTCATCATGATTTCCATCGCCATAAGAAAATCCCATACTTAAGGTCAAGGGCAACTGTCTCTGTTTCGACTCTTCTCTGAAAGCATCAATAACAGAAAATTTATCATTCATCAAGCCCTCAAGCACCGTGTAGTCAGTAAAGAGATAAAATCGATCCATACTTACCCGACGAGAAAACATCATGTATTTTTCTGAAAACTCTGATATAAAATTAGCTACAAAACTATTGATTTGACTAATATCTGACTCAGAAGTTGCATCCTCCAAATCATCATAATTATCCACAGATACAATTCCAATCACTGGTCGACTCGTTACTAACTCATCTGTTATGGCTTGCTCCCTGGATACATCTACAAAATACAAAACACCGGAAGAAGCATCCATATGAACAGCATAACGCTTCTCACCCAGTTTGGCATAAGTAGACGGATTTCCTACTGAAGCCTTGATAATCGTTTGAACAGCTTCCAAATCAAAATCGCCATCTTCCTTGGTCAAAATCAATTCAGCATAGGGATTAAACCACTCAACCTCTCCAGAAGATAAATTCAATTTCATAACACCTACAGGCATCTGTTCCAATAGAGATGTCAAACTTTCTTCCGCTTGGTGGTTTACATACTGTATCTGTTCTACATCACTCCTTGTATAATGCACTCTCAGTTTCTTAAATAAAAAAACATAGCCTCCTACAAAAAGAAACAAAATTAAAAGCGTCAACAGATTATTATTAACAAAAATAATGAAAGTGGATAAGACTCCAAACGCAATCAATCCTACTAGAATAGGAAAAATTGGACTTACATAAAATTTTTTCATTCCAAACCTCTTGGCACCCATTATACCATAATAACCCTCAAAAAGCGACTTTTAAAAGTGTAATCAGTAATTCTATCAATTATAAGAAAAAGGAGGTTTACAATTCAGTAAACCTACCTTTACACATATTGAAATTAAGATTCTTTAACTTCTAACAAACCAATTTCGCCATCCTCACGACGATAAATCACATTGGTTGTCTGATCTTCAACATCCACATAGATAAAGAAATCATGTCCTAACAAATCCATTTGTAGAATAGCTTCTTCCAAATCCATTGGTTTTAAATCAATTTGTTTTGAACGAACAACTCTAGACTGGACAACATTTGGATCTTCCACCAAAGCATCTGTAAATAATTGACTAGTTGCTACCTTATTTTTATTTTTACGCTCGATTTTTGTTTTATTTTTACGAATCTGACGTTCAATTTTATCAGTTACAAGGTCAATTGAACCATACATATCTTGAGACACATCTTCTGCGCGGAGAGTAATAGATCCAAGCGGAATCGTTACTTCCACTTTAGCCGTTTTTTCACGATAAACTTTTAAGTTAATTCGGGCATCCAACTCTTGTTCAGCTTGAAAATACTTTTCGATCTTTTCGAGTTTAGAAACTACATAATCACGAATTGCTTCTGTTACTTCTAGGTTTTCACCACGGATACTATATTTAATCATATGAGTACCTTCTTTCTAAACATTTTTGTTTTTATGATTTTATTATAACGCTTTCATTCTATTTTTGCAAATTTTTTCCTCATCTTACAAGGGAAAATGTTTTTACATCCTCAGCACCAGCTTCTTCCAGCAGTTTCTTCACACGATTTATAGTTGTTCCTGTAGTATAAATATCATCTATAAGTAGGATTTTCTTAGGAATAATGATTCCACTTTTAATAAAAAAAGGAAGTTCTGTAGCTAAACGTTCTGAACGACTCTTAGAAGAACTGGCTCTCTCTTCTCTTTTCTCTAGTAAATCCAGATACTCAAAGCCTGCTGCCTCTACAAAGCTCTCAACCTGATTAAATCCTCTGTTAGCATATCTCTCCTTACTTAATGGAATTACAACAAATTGATACTCTTTGTACTTTTTTAACTCCTCACTTAAAACTGAAGCAAAAACTTTTCTTAAAAGGAAGTCTCCATCAAACTTATACCGACTGAAAAAATCCTTCATAGCTTGATTGTAAGTAAAAATTGCTCTATGACTGACCTCAACTCCTTCTTTACACCAAAATTGACAATCTTGACACTTTGTTGACAACTCTGTTTTCATACAATTTGGACAGTTCTCTTCCCCAATTCTTTCAAAAGTAGAATCACAGTCTAAACAAAGACAGGAGGCATCATTCTTCAGAAGTAAGAGACTACTGAAAGTTAAAACAGCCTTCATAGTCTGCCCACATAACAAACACTTCATAGACCAGCCTCCTTATTCATCATCTGAATTTCCTTAATCGCCTTCTTGATTGAAGCATTTAACCCATCATGGAAGAAAAGCAAATCTCCTGTCGGTCTATCCATGCTTCGTCCAACTCGTCCACCAATCTGAATCAAGCTTGACTTGGTAAACAAACGATGGTTGGCTTCTACTACGAAAACATCCACGCAAGGAAAGGTAACCCCACGCTCCAATATCGTCGTACTGATAAGTATTGTCAGCTCTCCATCTCGAAAAGCTTGTACTTGCTCTAATCGATCCTCTGTTACAGAAGATACAAAGCCAATTTTCTCATTTGGAAATTGCTCCTGTAAGATTTCTTTTAACTGCTCCCCTTTCTTAATTTCTGAAGCAAAAATGAGTAAGGGATAAGCTGTCTTTCTCTGCTTCTCAATATAGGACTTTAACTTTGGTGACAAACAATTCTTATCCAAATAGCGATTAAAATCCGATAACCAAACTGGCTTAGGAATAATCAACGGATTTCCATGAAATCGTCTAGGCAAACTCAGTCTTTTTAGTTCTCCTAAATGGACCTTTTTATCTAACTCATCAGTCGAAGTCGCTGTTAAAAAGATTCTCAGCCCATTCTCCTTTACACTATTCTTGACAGCATGGTAAAGCGTGGGGTTGTCAACATAAGGAAAGGCATCTACTTCATCCACTATCAGTAAATCAAAAGCTTGATAAAATTTTAATAACTGATGGGTTGTCGCAACAACTAGTGGTGTTCTAAAATAAGGTTCCGATTCTCCATGTAGGAGGGCTATCTTACAAGCAAAATCCTTTTGCAGGCGCTTATACAGCTCCAAACAAACATCTATGCGAGGACTAGCCAAACATACTGCACCACCTCCATTAATCACTTTAGCCACAACTTGATAAATCATTTCTGTCTTTCCAGCCCCTGTCACCGCATGAACTAAAGTTAGCTCTTGCTTCTCTACTGCTTGAATCAATCCCTCTGACACCTTTTCTTGAAAAGGAGTTAATTGACCACGCCATTTAAGAACATCCTGTTTAGGAAAATCCTCCTGCGGAAAATAGTATAAAGCTTGGTCACTCCTGACTCGCTTCATCAGCAAGCACTCTCGACAATAGTAAGCACCGATGGGCAAATACCATTCATCTAAAATAGCACTATCACAACGTTGACAGACAAGTTTCCCCTTCTCCTTTCTCATTGCTGGAAGTTTCTCCGCCAACTGACGTTCTTCTTCTGTTAATTCATTCTCAGTAAACAAGCGACCAAGATAATTTGGATTTACTTTCATACTTCTTTATTCGTAAAAACCTAGCGCTTTAGATGATTTTTTAGTACAATTAAATCATGGAATTTAGAACAATTAAAGAGGACGGTCAAGTCCAAGAAGAAATCAAAAAATCACGCTTTATCTGTCATGCCAAGCGTGTTTATAGCGAAGAAGAGGCTCGTGACTTCATTACCACCATCAAAAAAGAACACTACAAAGCTACGCATAACTGCTCTGCCTTCATTATTGGAGAACGTAGTGAAATCAAACGAACAAGTGATGATGGTGAGCCTAGTGGTACTGCTGGCGTTCCCATGCTTGGGGTGCTAGAAAATCACAATCTTACCAATGTCTGTGTGGTAGTGACACGCTACTTTGGTGGTATTAAACTAGGCGCTGGAGGACTGATTCGTGCTTACGCCGGCAGTGTCGCCTTAGGTGTCAAAGAAATTGGTATTATTGAAATAAAAGAACAGGCTGGCATTGCTATTCAAATGTCTTATGCTCAGTACCAAGAGTACAGTAACTTCCTTAAAGAACATAATCTCATGGAGCTGGATACAAACTTTACAGATCAAGTCGATACGATGATTTATGTTGATAAAGAAGAAAAAGAAAATATTAAAGCTTCACTTATAGAGTTTTTTAATGGAAAAGTCACTTTAACTGATCAAGGTTTACGCGAAGTTGAGGTTCCTGTAAACCTTGTGTAAATAATAGATAATACAGTGTTTCACTGATATTTTCTCCGCTACTTTAATTAGCAACATAAAAAGATGCTTGCCAAGACCTACTAGAAAATGAAGCAATTCAAAAAGAAAACGGATAGCGTTCTCCTTTACACCTATTTACTAGAATTAGCTTATCACAATCGCTTGAAAATTAATGGCTTAGACCTGTGATATAAAAAAATCCTATCACTTCGATAGGATTTCTATATTTTACAAATGGTATAGATAGCGTTATACTAGAGATATCTTATACAAAGAGGTATTCATATGTCTATTTATAACAACATTACTGAACTAATCGGTCAAACTCCGATTGTTAAACTCAACAACATTGTGCCAGAAGGTGCTGCAGATGTCTATGTAAAACTTGAAGCATTTAACCCTGGTTCTTCTGTAAAAGACCGTATTGCTCTTAGCATGATTGAAAAAGCTGAACAAGACGGTATTCTGAAACCTGGTTCTACTATTGTTGAAGCAACAAGTGGAAACACTGGTATTGGACTTTCATGGGTAGGGGCTGCTAAAGGGTATAAAGTTGTTATCGTTATGCCTGAAACTATGAGTGTGGAACGACGTAAGATTATCCAAGCCTATGGTGCTGAACTCGTCCTTACTCCTGGTAGCGAAGGAATGAAAGGTGCTATTGCTAAGGCTCAAGAAATCGCTGCTGAACGTGATGGTTTCCTTCCTCTTCAATTTGACAACCCAGCAAATCCAGAAGTACACGAAAGAACAACAGGAGCTGAGATACTAGCTGCTTTCGGTAAAAATGGATTAGATGCCTTTGTTGCTGGAGTTGGTACCGGTGGAACAATTTCTGGTGTTTCTCATGCACTCAAATCAGCAAATTCAAACATTCAAGTTTATGCAGTGGAAGCTGATGAATCTGCTATTCTATCTGGTGAAAAACCTGGTCCTCACAAAATTCAAGGTATATCAGCTGGATTTATTCCTGATACACTGGATACAAAGGCTTATGATGGTATCGTTCGTGTAACGTCAGACGATGCTCTAGCACTCGGCCGTGAAATTGGTGGAAAAGAAGGTTTCCTTGTAGGGATTTCTTCAGCTGCAGCTATCTACGGAGCCATCGAGATTGCCAAAAAATTAGGTACAGGTAAAAAAGTTCTTGCTCTAGCACCAGATAACGGTGAACGTTATCTCTCTACAACACTCTATGAATTTGAAGTTTAGTCTCCTAAATGCACTTAGCCCTTATTATAGGGCTTTTTATTTTTACCTTGAAAATAGGAAGTTCTCCCTATAAGGATCGACTGCATAGAAAAAAGGAAGCAAATTTACTTCCTTTCTATAATTAGTTATTCAAGGCTGCTGCCATTGTAGCCGCAACTTCAGCTTCAAAGTCGTTTGCAGCTTTTTCGATACCTTCACCAACTTCAAAGCGAGCGAACTCAACTACTGAAGCGTTAACTGACTCAAGGTATGCTTCAACTGTCTTGCTGTCATCCATGATATAAACTTGTGCAAGAAGTGTGTAAGCTTGGTCAACTTTAGTATTGTCAAGCATGAAGCGATCCATTTTACCTGGGATGATTTTGTCCCAGATTTTTTCTGGTTTGCCTTCTGCAGCCAATTCAGCTTTGATGTCAGCTTCAGCTTGAGCGATCACTTCATCAGTCAATTGTGCTTTTGATCCATATTTCAAGTGTGGAAGAGCTGGTTTGTTAACCATTGCACGGCTTTCGTTATCTTGGTCGATAACGTGGTTCAATTGTGCCAACTCATCTTTAACAAATTGCTCATCCAATTCTTTGTATGAAAGAACTGTTGGTTTCATAGCAGCGATGTGCATTGAAATTTGTTTAGCAAGTGCTTCGTCTCCACCTTCGATTACAGAGATAACACCGATACGTCCACCGTTGTGTTGGTAGGCTCCGAAGTGTTGTGCATCTGTTTTTTCAATCAAAGCAAAGCGACGGAATGAGATTTTTTCTCCGATAGTCGCTGTTGCAGATACGTATGCAGCTTCAAGAGTTTCACCTGAAGGCATTGTCAAAGCAAGAGCTTCTTCGTTGTTAGCTGGTTTTCCTTCAACGATTGCTTTAGCTGTTGCGTTTACCAACTCAACAAATTGAGCGTTTTTCGCAACGAAGTCAGTTTCAGCATTTACTTCAACAACTGCTGCAATGTTACCGTCAACATAAACACCAGTCAAACCTTCTGCAGCAACACGGTCAGCTTTCTTAGCTGCTTTTGCCATACCTTTTTCGCGAAGCAATTCAATCGCTTTTTCGATATCGCCTTCCACTTCAACCAATGCTTTTTTAGCGTCCATAACACCAGCACCAGATTTTTCACGCAACTCTTTAACAAGTTTAGCTGTAATTTCTGCCATTTTGATTCTCCTATATTTTTTAAAAATAGGAGAGCCGGGCTAAGCCCCGCCCTCCTAGGTAATTACTATTTATTATGAATTAAGCGTTGTCGCCTTCTACAACTTCAACGATTTCTTCAATTGAATCTGCTTGAGTTTCTGAAGCTGCAAATTCTGCTTCAACTGCTACTGCATCCTCACCTTGACGTCCTTCGATGATAGCATCAGCCAATTTAGCTGTAATCAATTTAACAGCGCGGATAGCGTCATCGTTAGCTGGGATGATTACATCGATATCATCTGGATCAGTATTTGTGTCGACCATCGCTACAACTGGAATTCCCAATTTTTTAGCTTCTTTAACAGCGATTTGCTCTTTATGTGGGTCAACTACGTACATCACATCTGGGATACGAGGCATATCTTCGATACCACCCAAGAATTTTTCAAGACGCGCACGTTGTTTGTTAAGAAGTGCAACTTCTTTCTTAGGAAGAACTTCGAAAGTTCCATCTTCTTCCATACGTTTAATTTCTTTCAAACGAGCGATACGTTTTTGGATTGTTCCCCAGTTTGTAAGAGTTCCACCCAACCAACGGTGGTTGATGAAGTATTGACCTGAACGTACTGCTTCTTCAGCAACTGCATCAGCTGCTTGTTTCTTAGTACCAACGAACAATACAACTGCATCGTTAGCTGCTGCATCACGCATGAAGTCGTATGCTTGGTCAGCGTATTTTACAGTTTGTTGCAAGTCGATAACGTGGATTCCGTTACGCTCTGTAAAGATGTATTTAGCCATCTTAGGGTTCCAGCGACGAGTTTGGTGACCAAAGTGTACACCAGCCTCAAGAAGTTGTTTCATTGAAATTACTGCCATGAGTATTTCTCCTTTTTGTTTTTTTCCTCTTCTTGACTTCAACTCGCAAAACGACCCAAGGGCAACTGCTTCACAATTCATCAAGAATGAGTATTATCGTTCACACGACAATTTTTATTCTACCATACTTTTTCGATATTTTCAAGCTATTTTGATGGGATTTTTAATCGTTATTGTCACGGTAAAACCTGAAAAAGAGGGCTCTATTCGAGTCCCTCTCTAATTAGTCTGCATAAATATATGTCACAAAACCTTCAGAAGTCGTTGTTGGATTAAACCATCCACGGTGGTTTCCAAGTGTGCGATTACCTGCATAGTTTGATTCTGATACTTGGATACGTGTTGTTGATTCAACAGCTGTAACAACCGCTACGTGTCCATATCCACCATCGTTCCAACATGCAATTGCTCCAACTTGAGGGGTTGAACCTGTACGGAAACCTGCTGCTGCTGCACTTGTGGCCCACTGTGCTCCATTACCCCAATAGTCTCCAGCCCAAGGTGCTAATGTTTTAACTCCCCAGGTACATTCACCAATTGGATAAGTTGAGGCATCTGTGTTATATGTTGGACGTACTTTAGCCTGAACAGGTGCTACTGCAGATTCAGATACTGCCTGTACCTGTGCTGTTAGGTTGGTATTACCTGAAGCAAGTACTGATTGTTGTTGGCTAGCTTGTTTTTCTTTATAAGCCGCTTCTGCTGCCGCAGCTGCACGAGCCTCAGCCTCAGCTGCTGCTTTTTGTTCCAATAGACTTGCTTTTTCCCCTTCAGCTGTCGCTTTCTCAGCAGCAAGACTCAATTCAGCAGCTTTTAGTTCTGCCTGTTTAGTAGTCAATGCTTGAGCATCATCTGCCAATTTTTGTTGATTAGCAATTACAGTATTGATAGCATCATTGTTTGCTACTTGCTTTTCAGAAATAGCTTTCTTATCTGCCTTTTGTTGTTCCAACATTTTGTTATTCGCAGATACGATTTCACTCATTGCAGCAACACGTGAAATAGCTTCTGTAATTGATTTTGAGTTTACAATCGTATTGATGTAGCTAGTTGCAGCTCCATTTGTTTGAGCACTACGAGCTTGTTTTTCTAAAGATTGGTTACGAGAAACAATGTTTTTAGAAAGTTCTGTAATCTCACCCTCGAGTTTCTTAGATTCTGCTTGTAATCTATCATTTTCAGATTGCAAGTTAGATTGCTCTGCTTGAATAGCAGATACTTGCTCCTGAATTTGATCAACTTGTTTTTGTGCTTCTTGTTGTTGTGCTGTTAAGTTACTAATTTTATTATCTTGAGCAGCAATTTTGTCATCAGTCGTTTCTGCATGGGCAGTCGTCAATACTGCTGCCTGGGAAACCATTACTGTACTTAATAAAAGCGAGGCTAAGATTTTTTTCTTCATGGTTAATAAATACTCCTTCTGTTTAAGACAATACTAGTATACCAAAAAAAACTCCAATAAATATTACGCCTTTGTTACATTTATATGTCGTTCTTATAGATAATATTTTTCAAAAATAAATTGAAAAACAGTAACCCATAAAAAATTTAAAATCATCGTCGGTACCAAGCTATAGACTATAAAAATCGACATGTTATCCACTGTCAGCCCTACCATAAAAGCCAAAAGATAACTACCCATTTCAAACAGGAATGTCAGGACAATCATGGCTAGCATTCTTGTCCAACGATTCAACAAAATAACACTATTCAATTTATGAAGAAGGGCTCCCAATAAGATAAATAAGAGAGTTGCAATCCCTATTAGATGGAAAAAGTAAACATCATAAACCAGGCCCACCATAAAACAATAGACTAGATAGAGATATTCTGATACTTCTATTGTCTCAAATAAGAGAAATAGAAAAAGAAAATGACTAGCCAAATGTACATGGGGGAAAAATGAGCCCAGAAGCTGGCTAATATGGGCGTCAATTAGAACAAAGAAAGGAAGCAATAAAAACACTCCAACCCGCTTCAACTGTCTCATTATGAATTCCCCACTAATTCTATCACATCCACATTATGAGTATCTGCACTCAATTTAACAGTTACTTCTCGTGTCAAATAGTCTGTACTATGCGTTGTGGCAACCACTTCACCAACAGGAATATCAGCAACGTTAAAGTTTCCTAATCCACCAGTAGTCACCTTATCTCCCGCACTAATATCGCTATTACTATTTAATTGGCTAATTTTAAGAACTTCATTTTCCTTGTCGTAGCCAACAATAATTCCATAAATTGTGGTAGTGCCGTGTTGAATTTTAACAGAAATCTTATCAGCATTTTCCGTATTTGTCAGAAGGTTGACCATGGTAGAGTTGTCCTCCACTTTTGAAACGCTCCCAATCAAACCACCATTTGCAATAGCTAACATGTTATCTGAAGCTCCTTTTGATTTGCCTACATCTAAGGTCAATTCCTGTTTCCAAGATACCGGAGAACGCATAATAACATCTGCTGCTAAAGTCTTTGTGGCTTGCAATTTAGACTTCATATCAAGCAATTGACGCAATTGTTCATTTTCTGTCTTTAAACTTTCCGCCTCATTTGATTTAACTTCTAATTGGTAAATCTGTTTCTTCAAACTTTCATTTTCATTATATGTTCGTGTCAAATGAGCCAAATCTGATTTGACAGAATCAAACCACTGAAAAGGTTTTTGTACAACCCTATCAACCAATGAAATTCCATCTCCTAATTTTGTTACAATTGTACTTGAATAAGTCGTCGCTAAGAGAGCTGATACAAGCAGAACAGTGACAAAAACAATAATGACATATTTTGATTTTTTAAAACGGTTCATATCCCTACCTTTATATCAAGAACTGTTACAGTAACTTTTTTATCAATTCCTGAAAGCTACTAAGATTTTAAGAAAAATAAGCAACAACCAAGTACGATAACAACAAGAATGGTCAGCGTATCCTTTCGAGTCCATTTCAATTGTCGGTATTGACTTCTGCCTTTTCCACCCTGATAACCACGCGCTTCCATGGCGATAGCCAAGGAATCCGAACGTTTTAAACTTGTCGCAAAAAGAGGAATCAAAATAGGAATCATAGCCTTTACTTTTTGAGCAATGCTTCCTTCACCAAAATCCACTCCACGCGCTTTCTGTGCATTCATAATCCGCGTCGTATCATCCATCAAGGTTGGAACAAAACGTAGACTCATGGACAGCATCAATCCAATTTCATGAACTGGAACTTTCACACGCTTTAAAGGCGCTAACAAAGCTTCGACAGCTGATGCCAAACTTAAGGGCATGGTCGTTAAGGTTAACAAAGTTGAAAAGAAAATAATCAATACAAAGCGACAAAAAATAATCCCAGCTTGTTGCAAAGCATAATCCGTGATTCTCACAAACGAAAACTCAAATAAAACATTCCCATTAGAAATGAAAAACAGTTGAAAAATAGTTGTGAAGGCAATCAAGAAAAACATAGACTTCAAGCCCTGAATAAAAAATGAAAGAGATACTCCTGACAAGGCAATAAATATCCCTGTCGCTATAAAAAGAATTAGATTCGTCAAGGGATTATTAGCCCAAAAAACGATTAAAATCAGTAGCATCATAGCCAGTAATTTGCTACGTGGATCCAACCGGTGAACAATCGAATCCCCTGGGATATAACGCCCCAAAATCATACTATCCATTTAGCGACTCCTTGAACTCCTCTATCTTAATCGGTAATCGTTTAAATGACACGCCTCTATCAGCCAATCGTTTACAAAAGGCTGTAATTTTAGGTACTCCCAACTGCACTTCTTCCATAAAGACAACATCTTGAAAGACATCACTTGGTTTACCACCCTTAACTAAACATCCCTTTTCCATCACATAGACTTGGTTCGCATATTCGGCAACATCATCCATCAAATGCGTTACCAAGACAATGGTCATCCCTGACTGGTGGAGTTTTTTGAACAAATTCATCAGCTCTTTTCTTCCCAGAGGATCTAGGCCTGCTGTGGGCTCATCTAAGACTAATATGGCTGGTTCCATAGCAAGTATGCCTGCAATGGCAACACGTCTCATTTGTCCACCTGATAGCTCAAACGGGCTACGATTAAAAAGTGATTCATCGATTCCAACCAGAGCCAGTTTCTCACGCGCAATCTGCTCCGCATCTTCTTCAGAAACTCCAAAATTTTGCGGGCCAAAAGCAACATCTTTCAAAACCGTTTCTTCAAAAATCTGATTTTCAGCAAACTGAAATACCAAGCCAACCTGTTTTCTAATTTGACGAATATCTTTATTTTTAGAAGTCGAGGTGATTAAGGTATCAAAAACCCGCACGCTCCCTTGACTTGGAACCAATAAACCATTTAAGAGTTGTAAAATAGTTGATTTGCCACTACCTGTATGGCCAATTAAAGCCGTATAAGAACCATCTTCAATCGTCAAAGAAACATCCGACAAAGCTGCTGAAGCTAAGGGAGTCCCTTCTTGATATGTAAAACTCACATTTTCTAGAGCAATTCCCATAGCTTATCCTCTAGCTCACTTTCTGTCAAATAATTTTCAGGTAAATCATAGCCATTCTGGTTCAAAGAATGTTTTAATTGATTGGCAAAAGGATTGTCTAATCCAATTTGATCTAAATCATTTCGAGAGAAAAGATCTCTTGGACTACTAGTTGATTCAATTGACCCTTTTTTCATGACCAATACACGATCACTCATGGCAACTTCTTCCAAATCATGTGTAATGGAAATGACCGTCATATCATAGTCTTTCCGAATTCCTTTTACTGTCTCAATCAGTTCTCTACGCCCCTCAGGATCCAACATACTCGTTGCTTCATCTAAGATTAGAATAGCTGGTCTTAGGGCTACAACACCTGCAATGGCCACACGTTGCTTTTGGCCACCCGATAAACGTGCTGGCTCTCTCTTTTTAAAGTCCAACATGCCAACCAAATCCAGAGCTTCTTCCACTCTCTTTTTCATTTCTTGACGAGAAAGGCCCTGATTTTCCAAACCAAAGGCAACATCGTCTTCAACAGTCGCTCCAACAAACTGATTGTCTGGATTTTGAAAAACCATACCGATTTGACGACGTATATTCCAAACATTTTCCTCAGTTAGCCGTTGGCCATCAATTACAATCTCTCCAGATTCTGCTTCTAGTAAGCCATCAATTAAGCGAACCGTCGTTGATTTACCACTACCATTATGCCCTACAATCGAAAGCCATTCTCCACGTTTCACGTGAAACGTAATATCCTTCACATCATAGTATTCCTGACTTTCCTTATAACGAAAAGAAAGATTTTTTACATCAATTACTGATTTCATTTCGAACCAAATGTCCCTTTAAATACATAGGCACTACCCTTGAAATAATCATAGCCAGAGTAGATAGTGAAAAACAAGGCTACATAAAGTAGAACTTGACCAAGCAAAGTCCAGTGTAATAGCAAGAAAATAATGGCAAACATCTGACTGAAAGTTTTAATTTTTCCAGGCATTGCTGCTGCTAAAACTGTTCCACCAGTTTCAACCAATAAAAGCCTTAAACCTGTCACAGCCAACTCACGACAGATGATCACTGCAACAATCCAAGCTGGAGCCATACCTAGCTCAATCAACATAATAAAAGCCGACATAACTAGTAGCTTATCCGCCATAGGATCTGCAAATTTACCGAAATTACTGACTACATTCCATTTACGAGCTAAATATCCATCTAAATAGTCGGTAATACTGGCAACAGCAAAGATAATAGCTGCCACTATATGACTCTCTATCGAATTTCCTATCGTTAAAATAAAGATAAAAATAGGTATAAAGAGAATTCGACCTATTGTTAAGAGATTGGGAATTTGTTCTTTTTTCATTCGTTTTTCCTTAATTTTTAGTAAAGGTTACAGTGATTTGTCCAGTCTGGGCTGTTAATTTCGATAAATCAACAGTCTGATTATCTACTGTCAAAGCAACACCTTTTACAACACCTAACGTAATGGTTACAGGACTTTTAGTTGCAACTGTTGCTTCTGCACTTTTATTATCCGGTGATAAGGTTACACCGCCCTCAAGTTCGCTTTCTGAAACGCTGACCCAACTTGTAACATCTGAAACTGCCAATTGCAATTTAACTGTTTCCTTACTTGTCTTATAAGCGATTTCTACATGATTTCCTTCGCCTGATACACTTATAGCTGATTCTACACTAGAAGAACTGCTAGATGAACTACTACTTGAGGAGTGGGGAACAGAGCTAGTTGAACTTATTGAACTTGTTGATTGAACCACACTGTAATTAGAAAGAGAAAGCCCCTCTGGTTGAGTTTGAATATAGTTCCAAACATAATAGGTCACAAAAATTAAAATCGATAAAGCAAAAAGGATAAAATAAAATAAAGGTAAAAATGATGTTTTTTTCTTCTTTTTCTTACTGGAACGTCTACGACCTGTCAACTCATCTTCATCAACATCTACTTCCTCATAAGTAATCATACTCCCAGAATCATAAGCATCCAAGACAATTTGGTCATCTAACTCAACAGCCCATGCATATTTTCTCAAGAAAGAACGCGTGTAAAAAGGACTTGGAAGTTGATCGAAATCGTCTGCTTCCATTGCTTCCAACATATCTAACTGGATTTCTGTCTTTTTCTGCAATTCATCTAAACTCAATCCCTGATTGATTCTAGCTAATCGTAAAACCTCTCCAATTGTTTTTTTTCTCATACTTGTCATCCCTTCTTTCTAGTGTCTATTATGATAGGTTACTACGATGGGAATATTGTAAAATCAACTATGTCACCATCATCTATTAAATGATGTCCAGCATCAAGGACATCCTCTAAAGTAATTTCCTGTAAAATCTTTGGTAAATCAAAAATTGTCTCACCATGTTCAAAAGCATCATATTGCGTTGCAATAAATTCAAGAGAGTTCATGCTACTGAAAAATTCTCCAAACATCTCTCTTTTGATAATATCTAAATGATCCTCTGTAATATCTAAATCCTTTGTAAAATTACGAATGGCCTTCCTAAATTGATGAGATAAAGCAACTGGCTCTTTCGTATCCATTGTCAACATAACAAAATGAAAACGACTTGTTACTTCAATTTCAAGAGATAAGGAAGCATCTATTTTACCTGATTCATATAACTTTTGAAAACGATCCGAAGTCCAACCAAACATCATTGCAAACAATAATTTTAATAAAATATGATGTCGATAGCAATCCGCTTCAGAAACTTCTCGCTTACCTCTAACTCCAATCGCTAGTTTGGGAGAAGATACTTCCATTCTCATACTGTCTGTTTGCTTTACAGCCTGTAAAACAATTTTTTCTCTTGCTACTTCCTGAACATCTAAATCTTTCCGTTCTTTTCTTTCAAAGTATCCCTGTACTAGCTCCACATCAAAATTACCAACTAAAAACAGAGACATGTTTACAGGTTTGTAAAACCTTGTAAAATTTTCTTGCAAATTAGTTAGATTGATTTGGGAAATGGACTCCTCACTTCCAACTATATCAGTTGCTAAAGGAGTACCAGGATACAAATTCGCTAAGGTTGAAAAGAATAAACACGAATCTGGATCATCTTGGTACATTTCTCGTTCCTGCTGAATAATATCCTGCTCTCTCAAAATGGAAGCTTCAGTAAAATGTGCTGATGTTACTAATTCATCAAGTAAGTCTAAATTTTCTAAAAAATGATCCGTTGCTGAAAAAAGATAGCTTGTTTTTGTAAAGCTTGTAAAGGCATTACTATCTGCACCTAGACTCGTAAAAGCAGACATCAAATCACTAGAATCTTCTCTTTCAAATAATTTATGTTCAAGAAAATGAGCAATTCCTGCAGGATATTTTTTTACATCTCCGTCAATTTCTGTGACAAGCGTATCTATCGAACCAAACTGGACAGTTACACTCCCGTAAACCTCTTTAAATTCCTTTTTAGGCAAAAGAGCAACTGTCAATCCATTTGACAAACGAGTTCGATAAATCATTTCTTTTACAGCTGGATAGTATTTTTCTTCAAAAACAACCTTTGTCATTCTATTCCTTCCATAAAGTAAATCGCTTGTAGTTTCACATTATTAGCTGCTCTACAAATAGCATCTTTGTCAACTTGCTCGAGTTTTGTAATCCAACTTTTAAAGTCTGCTGAAGATTTTCCAAGTAAGGCATTTTGATAAGCACGTTCAATCAATGAACCTTGATTATCTTGAGAAAGTAACAAAGACCGACGAATCATTTCCTTGGTCTGCTCTAACTCAAGCTCTGTAAAATAACCTTTTTTTAAATCAAGCAGTTGATTGTTCATCATTTTACGAGCCTGATTCCGATTTTCTCGATCAATACCAGCATACATCCTCAAAAATCCACTAAATAAATCAAGCTGACTTGAAATAGTATAAGCCAATCCAGCATTTTCACGAACATTTGTAAAGAGCTTAGAATGAGCAAATCCACCCAGTAAACCATTCATTACAATCATGGGTAAATGTTGCTCATCACCATATTCAGCAGAGCAATGATATCCCAACTCTAAAATAGACTGTTCCACATTTTTCCGAATCATACCTTCTTGTAGTATATTGGAATAAGGTTGACAATACTGAACCTTCACATCTCCTTTTCGACCTTTAAAGGCAAATGATTCTAATACATTTTGAATTTCAACCTCATTAAAATCACCCAGGAAAAAGAAATCTATTCGATCATTGGCCAAAAATTCTTGGAAACAAGAATAAGAACTTTGTGGAGTTTCAGCTAAAATACGATTTCGTAAATCACTGTATTCCAATTTGAGACGTTCATCATGAAAAAATAACTTGTCTAATTCTTTATGTGAAAAATAAAAAGAATCATCCATATCAGCTGCTAAACTTGCTAGCAATTGTTTTTTCTCAATTTCAAATAAGGCCGAATCAAACCTATTATCAAATACTACGGGTGAAAAAAGAGTTTCTTTTACAAGTTCCAAAACCTGAGAAGTTAGCACATTTTTCTTACTTAAAAACTCATCACGAACATAATTAAATGTCAATTCTACAACATGACTTTGCCCTCTTCTAAAACAATTGGTTGACATATCTGTACCATATAGACTGGCCAAGTGTCTCCTAAAATTTTGAAAAGTGGGGTACATCTGGTTGGCAGTTTCTAGCATACTCGCACTCAACATGCGACCTGCAATCGTATCAAGAGATAATGGAGCTGTAAAACGCACGGTAATTTTGTTCGTTTTAAACTTCTTTGATTGGATAAAATGTGTTGAAATTCCATGCACTAACTCCATGATTTACCTCCTTATATACAGACTTCTATTATATCACGAAAACCTGAAATTTTCTTGTTCTCTGTAACACTTTTGAAATAAAAATCGCTTACATTTCTCCCTGTTTCTCTCACTATTTTTAGGAAAATATGGTATAATACCAAAGATTGAGGTGAATTATGGAATACAAATTATTTGAAGAATTTATTACCCTCCAAGCACTACTCAAAGAACTTGGAATTACACATAGCGGAGGAGCTATCAAATCATTTCTCTCTGAACATTCTGTTTACTTTAATGGGGAATTAGAGAGTCGTCGCGGTAAAAAACTTCGTATTGGTGATAAAGTTGACATCCCTGACATGAATATTGACATCTTGTTGACACAACCTACTTCTGAGGAGAACGAGGAATATCAAGCTGATAAAGTTGAAAAAGAACGAATCGCTAAACTTGTTAAGGAGATGAATAAAGGAGTAAAAAAAGATAAATCAAAACCTACTTCATCACCCAAAAGCAAACAAGCTCCGCGATTCCCTGGTAGATAATCATGTGGCTACAACAACTATCTCTCAAAACTTTTCGTAACTACAAAGAGACGAAAATAGACTTTAATCCTAAATTAAATGTCTTTTTAGGACGTAATGCACAAGGTAAAACAAATATGTTAGAGGCTATCTATTTTTTAGCCTTAACACGTAGCCATCGAACTCGAACAGATAAAAATCTCATTCATTTTGATGAGGAACAACTTCATCTTTCAGGTCTTGTTCAGAAAAAAACGGGATCTATTCCTCTCGAAATCGAACTAACACAAAAAGGACGTGTGACAAAAGTTAATCACCTAAAACAGGCACGCCTTTCAGATTATGTCGGACATATGAATGTTGTCTTATTTGCTCCTGAAGATTTACAACTAATTAAAGGAGCACCTTCGATTCGACGAAAATTCATTGATATGGAACTTGGACAAATCAAGCCAATCTATTTATCTGACTTAACCAATTATAACCACATCCTAAAGCAAAGAAACACTTATCTAAAATCAGCTCAAAAAATAGATGGAACCTTCCTTTCAGTCTTAGATGATCAGCTAGTTGATTATGGATGTCGTGTAATGAATCACCGCTTAGATTTCATAAAAAAACTAGAATCATTTGGGCGTAAGAAACATTTTGAACTCTCTAATCAGATTGAAGAATTGTCAATATCCTATCAATCTTCTGTAAAGATAACTGACAAAGAAGATTTATCAGAATCTTTCAAAATTGCTTTAGAAAAAAGTAGGTCCAGAGATTTATTTAAAAAGAATACTGGTGTTGGGCCTCATCGAGATGATATTTCTTTTTATATAAATGGGATGGATGCTAGTTTTGGAAGTCAAGGTCAACATCGTAGTCTCGTCCTATCGATAAAATTAGCAGAGATCGAATTAATGGAAAGTATTACTACAGAATCTCCGATATTATTGCTTGACGATGTTATGAGCGAACTTGACAACACTAGACAACTAAAATTATTAGAAACGATTTCTCAGTCAATCCAAACCTTTATCACAACAACAAGCTTAGATCATCTTCAAAATCTGCCAAAAAATCTAAGCATCTTTACTATTCAGGATGGTAAAGTTGCTGTAAATTAAAATTGATAACATCGTAAAAGAACTCCTGTTTTCACGGGA
Organism: Streptococcus sp. 3705; assembly: GCF_013277145.1. Classification (GTDB taxonomy): domain Bacteria; phylum Bacillota; class Bacilli; order Lactobacillales; family Streptococcaceae; genus Streptococcus. Next base: position 99,481 of record NZ_VMMJ01000010.1, read on the forward strand.
GTTCTTTTCATTGTTTTTTACATAGAATAATTTGGCGCCTCATTAGTAATTTGTACATCATGAGGATGGCTTTCTTTCAAACCAGCACCAGACATTTCAATAAATTGAGCATTATCATGCAACTCTTTAAGGTTAGCTGCACCACAGTAACCCATACCAGAGCGAATACCACCAATCATTTGGAAAACAATATCAGCTGCCGCTCCTTTATAAGCAACACGACCTTCAATTCCTTCTGGAACAAGTTTATTTGCTTCATTGACAGAACCTTGGAAGTAACGATCGCTTGAACCTTTCTTCATAGCAGCAATTGATCCCATACCACGGTAAGTCTTAAACTTACGTCCTTGGAAGATTTCAGTTTCGCCTGGAGCTTCATCAGTTCCAGCAAACATTGATCCAAGCATAACTGCATTTCCACCTGCAGCAAGGGCTTTTACAATATCTCCAGAATACTTGATTCCACCGTCAGCAATGATCGTTTTACCATATTCACGCGCAACAGCTGCAGCATCATAGATAGCTGTTACTTGTGGAACACCAACACCAGCAATCACACGAGTAGTACAGATAGAACCTGGTCCAATACCAACCTTGACAACGTCTACACCTGCTTCATAAAGGGCACGCGCTCCCTCAGCAGTAGCAATATTTCCAGCAATCAAAGTACGATCTGGAAAGTGAGCACGAATCTCAGCAATTTTACGCAAGACACCTGCAGAATGACCATGCGCAGTATCAATAACAATCGCATCCGCTCCTGCCTCAAAAAGAGCCTCTGCACGTTCAAATGTATCTGAAGTAACACCTACTGCACCTGCAACTAGAAGACGACCAAACTCATCTTTAGCAGCATTTGGAAACTCAATAACTTTTTCAATATCTTTGATAGTAATCAAACCAGAAAGACGGCCTTCTTCATCTACCAACGGAAGTTTTTCAATACGGTGTTCTTGAAGAATACTCTCAGCTGTTGAAAGATCTGTACCCACAGGAGCAGTCACAAGATTTTCACTAGTCATATGATTTGAGATTGGTTGGTTATAGTCTGAAATAAAACGAAGATCTCGGTTTGTCAAAATACCAACCAATTTACGATTTTCAAGTGTTTCAACAACTGGAACACCACTGATGCGGTAACGACCCATAAGCTCATCTGCTTCAGCAATTGTATGTTCAGGCGTCAAGAAGAAGGGATCAATAATAACTCCATTTTCAGAACGTTTTACCTTACGAACCTCGTCTGCTTGTTGAGCAATTGACATGTTTTTATGGATAACTCCGAGACCGCCTGCACGAGCAATAGCAATGGCCATTTGACTCTCTGTAACTGTGTCCATGGCAGCGGTAATAATTGGGATATTTAAAGTCAAATTATCTGCCAATTTAGTTGTTAAATCTGCATCGTTAGGCAACACATGACTTTCAGCTGGAATAAGCAATACATCATCAAAGGTAAAACCTTTTTTCAAAAATTTAGTGTCCCAATTAGACATTCGAAGTTTCCTCTTTTCTTTCTTTTTGAGCTTGACTCTTTTTATATTGTATCTATCATACCATTCTATAAAAATTTGTCAAATGTTACAGGGGTAAATAAAAAACTATCTTTTCTTCGAGATAGAAATGATAGTTTCTTGTAAAATAAACTTAGTTAAAGTAATGAAGTCCCATTGCCCCTTTAACCTCAGATAGGGTTTGACCTGCAACTTCACGAGCTCTTTCACTACCTTTTTGAAGCATATTATAAACTTCTCCCATATCCTTAGCAAATTCAATACGGCGCTCACGAATAGGACCAAGTTCACGTTCTAATATTTCAAGTAGATAACGCTTGGTCTTCACATCACCAAGACCACCTCGTTGATAATGTTCTTTCATGTCAGCAATTTCTTGAGCATCTTCTGGGCGACCAAAAACATCTAGATAATGGAAAACCATATTTCCCTCAATCTTACCTGGATCTTCCACTCGAATATGATTTGGATCTGTATACATACTCATCACTTTTTTACGCAAAGTATCCGCATCATCAGCTAAATAAATACCGTTATTGAGTGATTTAGACATTTTAGCATTCCCATCCAAACCAGGCAAACGCCCTGCTCTCTCATTTTCTGGATAAATACCTTCTGGTTCTACCAAGACATCACAGTTATATGCATTGTTAAAAGAACGAACAATCTCACGAGTTTGCTCAATCATTGGTTTCTGATCTGTCCCAACAGGAACATAATTGGCCTTAAAGGCTGTGATGTCAGCTGCTTGAGCGATTGGATAGACTAAGAAGCCTGTCGGAATACTTTCTCCAAAGCCTTTCTGAGCAATTTCTGTCTTGACAGTTGGATTACGCTCCAGACGTGCTAATGAAACCAGATTCATATAATACATAGACAACTCAGCCAACTCTGGAATCTGGCTTTGAATAAAGATAGTTGACTTACTTGGATCCAATCCAACTGCAAGGTAATCCAAAGCCACGTTTCCGATAGACTCTACAATGGTTTGAGGATCTTTGGCATGATCTGTCAAGGCTTGTTGGTCAGCCAAGAACACAAACATATCATACTTATCCTCTTCCTGTAATAATACTCGATTTTTGAGACTTCCAACATAATGTCCAATATGCAATTTTCCTGTCGGACGGTCTCCTGTTAAAATAATGGGTTTAGTCATTTTGTTCTCCTTCGATATAGTCCCTTCAATTATAGCATTTTTTTAATGAAATAACCGTAATTTATCAAAATAAATCAGCCTTGCTATTTACGGATTTGTGTAACGTATGCTGTAAATTTAATTTACACAAAATTGACAGATAAAAATTTGAATATTTCTGTATTTTCTAGTAAAATAAATATATTACACATATAGGAGAAAAACATTGCTTACAGTATCTGATGTTTCACTACGTTTTAGTGATCGCAAACTTTTTGATGATGTCAATATCAAATTTACAGAAGGAAATACTTACGGATTAATCGGTGCTAATGGTGCCGGAAAATCAACCTTTTTAAAAATTTTAGCTGGAGATATCGAACCTACTACTGGTCACATCTCTCTTGGCCCAGATGAACGTCTCTCTGTTCTCCGTCAAAATCACTTTGACTATGAAGATGAACGTGCCATTGATGTTGTTATCATGGGAAATGAAAAACTTTATAGCATCATGAAAGAGAAAGATGCCATCTACATGAAGGAAGATTTCTCAGACGAGGACGGGGTTCGTGCTGCCGAACTCGAAGGAGAGTTTGCTGAGCTTGGAGGCTGGGAAGCAGAAAGCGAAGCCTCTCAACTCCTTCAAAACCTAAACATTCCAGAAGAATTACACTACCAAAACATGAGCGAATTGGCCAACGGTGAGAAAGTAAAGGTTCTCCTTGCCAAAGCACTTTTTGGTAAACCTGATGTTCTTCTTTTGGACGAGCCTACCAACGGTTTGGATATCCAATCGATTACTTGGTTAGAAGACTTCTTGATTGACTTTGATAACACAGTTATCGTAGTATCCCACGACCGTCACTTCTTAAACAAAGTATGTACTCACATGGCCGACCTTGACTTTGGAAAAATCAAACTCTATGTCGGAAACTACGACTTCTGGAAGGAATCTTCTGAGCTTGCTGCTAAATTGCTAGCAGACCGTAATGCCAAAGCAGAAGAAAAAATTAAGCAATTGCAAGAATTCGTAGCTCGTTTCTCTGCTAATGCTTCTAAATCAAGACAAGCAACATCACGTAAGAAAATGCTTGATAAGATTGAGCTAGAAGAGATTGTGCCATCTAGTCGCAAATATCCATTTATCAACTTTAAAGCGGAGCGTGAAATTGGTAATGATCTCTTGACAGTAGAAAATCTAACTGTAAAGATTGATGGTGAAACTATTTTAGATAATATCAGCTTTATCTTGCGTCCAGGTGATAAGACAGCTCTTATTGGTCAAAATGACATCCAAACGACTGCATTAATTCGTGCAATCATGGGGGACATTGACTATGAAGGAACTGTCAAGTGGGGAGTAACTACTAGCCGTTCTTACTTGCCAAAAGATAACTCGGCAGATTTTGCAGGAGGAGAGTCAATCCTTGACTGGTTGCGTCAATTCGCAAGTAAAGAAGAAGATGACAATACTTTCCTACGTGGCTTCCTCGGCCGTATGCTCTTCTCTGGAGATGAAGTTAACAAACCTGTCAACGTCTTGTCAGGGGGAGAAAAAGTTCGTGTCATGCTATCAAAACTCATGCTCTTAAAATCAAATGTCCTTGTACTTGATGATCCAACCAATCACTTGGACTTGGAATCTATCTCAAGCTTGAATGATGGATTGAAAAACTTTAAAGAATCAATCATCTTTGCCAGTCATGACCACGAGTTTATTCAAACTTTGGCTAACCATATCATTGTCTTATCTAAAAATGGTGTCATTGACCGTATCGATGAAACCTATGATGAATTCCTAGAAAATGTAGAAGTACAAGCAAAAGTTAAAGAACTTTGGAAAGACTAAATAAAACTTCAAAACTCAGTTGGGTTAACCAGCTGGGTTTTCTAACATTTTATGAGGTAACATGAAATTATTTTTTAAAACATATTGGACCTATTTTGTTTCTTTCATCATTCCCGTAATCATTATGATAGGAGTATATCTATCTCAAGGTATCTACTGGAATAGCGATACATCTCCACTATTAGGAGATGGGTTTCATCAATACGTTATTTTTGATGTAGCTTTACGAAATATCCTACATGGAAATGGTAGTCTGTTTTACACCTTTACAAGTGGCCTTGGATTAAATTTCTATGCCCTATCTAGTTATTACTTGGGTAGTTTCCTTTCACCTCTAGTTTACTTTTTTGATCTAACGAATATGCCAGATGCTGTCTATCTGACAACTCTCTTAAAATTTGGATTGATTGGACTGTCAACTTACTTTAGTTTAAATAATTTATTTCAATTGATTCCTAAGCCTTTAAAACTAGCTTTATCTACTTCATATGCTCTGATGAGTTTCTCTGTCAGTCAATTAGAGATAAAAACCTGGCTGGATGTTTTTATCTTGATTCCTTTAATTATAACTGGTTTACAGCTACTCATCACTGAAAAGAAATTCCTATTGTACTTTACAAGTCTGTCAATCTTATTTATCCAAAACTATTATTTTGGCTATATGACAGCATTGTTTCTTATTTTCTGGTATCTCTGTCAAATTTCTTGGGACTTTAAAACCCGAAAATCATCTTTTCTTGATTTCATAATCACCTCCGTTTTAGCTGGTATGGCTAGTTTGATTCTGACTCTTCCTACTCTGTTTGATTTACAGACACATGGGGAAAAATTGACTGAAGTTACAAAGTTTCAAACTGAAAGTAGCTGGTATCTTGATCTTTTTGCTAAGCAATTCATTGATTCCTTTGATACAACCAAGTATGGGGCTATTCCAATGATTTTTGTAGGACTACTTCCCTTTATTTTGACTATTTTATTTTTTACACTGAAAACTATTAAGTTTCACGTGAAACTTATCTATGCAATCTTCTTTACATTTCTAATTGCAAGCTTTTATATTGAAGCTCTTGATTTATTTTGGCAAGGCATGCATACTCCAAACATGTTTTTACATCGCTATGCTTGGATTTTCTCTACCTTGTTAATTTACACAGCAGCGGAAGTCTTAAATCGTCTAAAAGAAATTAAAATCTGGAATTTTTTAGTTTCGCTTTTTCTTATAGTAACAGGATTTTTAGCTACCATCTATCTAAAATCACATTATTCTTTTTTAACAGATTTGAATATTCTGCTTACTCTTGAATTTTTGGTTGTCTATTCGCTTTTACTCCTTGCAGTTATCAAAAAGTTTATCTCTGTGAATCTGTTTACCATTCTAATCTCGTTATTTATAATAGTTGAAATAAGTTTAAATGCTTCATCTCAAATGGACGGAATTGCTAAAGAATGGGGCTTTGCTTCTCGAAGTGCATATAATCGAGATATCCCAGCTATGGAATCTTTCTCAACATATATTGGAAATCAATTTACTCGTACTGAGAAACTAGAGACTCAGACAGGAAATGACAGTATGAAATTCAACTATAATGGAATCTCTCAATTTTCATCTGTTCGAAATCGTTCAGCAAGCTCTACTTTGGATAAACTTGGGTTTAAATCCTCTGGGACTAATCTTAATCTCCGCTATGCAAATAATAGTATTTTGGCTGATAGTTTATTTGGAATCCAGTACAATATCTCAGAAACCCCTATTGATAAGTATGGTTTCCAAGATATCTATCAAAAAGATAATCTTACCCTATATGAAAATCAATACTCTCTTCCGATTGCATTTGCTAGTCAATCTGTTTACAATGATGTCAAGTTCAATGAACATACCTTAGATAATCAGGCCTCATTTTTAAATCAACTTGCTAACGTCAATTTTGATTATTTTTCTCCAATACCTTATGAAAAAACCGAAAATACTGATGATTTGATTAGTGTTACAAGTTCTTCAAATGAGGATGCAGAAATTCAGTATCAAATTGAAGTACCAGAAAACAGCCAAGTTTATCTTTCTTTCACAAATCTTCACTTTTCTAATGATAAACAAAAGAAGGTTGACATCCTTGTAAATGGTGAAAAAAAGACTTTTACAACTGATAATGTCTTCTCCTTCTTTAATCTAGGCTATACAAAAGAGAAAAAGACTTTCAATATCAATATTAGTTTTCCTGGAAATTCACAAGTATCATTTGAATCTCCTACCTTCTATCGTTTAGATACCCAAACTTTAACTGAGGCAATTCAAAAAATTAAAGAACAACCTGTAACAGTATCAACTTCTAAAAACAAGGTTTTTGCTACATATGATGTCAAACAAGATACATCTATTTTCTTCACCATTCCTTATGACAAAGGTTGGTCTGCCTACCAATATGGTAAGAAAATAGAAATTAAACAAGCTCAAACTGGTTTTATGAAAGTTGATATTCCTAAGGGGAACGGAACTATTACACTTTCCTTCATTCCCAATGGTTTTATTACTGGAGCAATCTGTTCCTTTACTTCTCTCTTACTATTTGGAATCTATAATCACAGACGAAAGTTATCTAAGGCTTAAAAAATCGACCAGTTGATCGATTTTTTAATCTTCTTCCATTTTCTTAGGTTGATAGGCTAGCATGCCTAAACCAGTAAATAGGGCTAATATCACTGCAAGGAAAATGACTTGATGATGAATATTTCCTGTCATAGAGATTGTTTGTCGTAATCCCGAAACTGAATAACTCATTGGTAACCAGGGATTAATAGCTCTAAAGAAATCATTTGTCAAAGTAAGTGGGTAAGTACCTGCACTTGATGCTAACTGTAATAAAAGCAAAATAAGAGAAAAGAAAGCTCCTATACGACTATTCCATGTTGTTAAAGAGGTCACCATAGACATGAATACTAAACTTGTTAGGATAATGAGAATAAATGTTCTCATCTCATGATTAGCAGTTAAACCAATAAGATGAACTCCTCCATATACCAAAATTCCTGCTAAAACAGCTATAATACCATTTATTTCAGCTCGAGATTTCAACCAAGCCCAACGGCTCTCCGGATGACGTCCTGAAGGCAACTTCGCAAAGATCATATTCGTTGATATTGCTGCAACAAAGAGAGCAACTGATATCATATAAGGAGCCATTGCAATTCCATTTACAGGAACTTGGTCATTGTCAGTTTTGGAGAGACTGAGAGGATTTGACAAAATCTCTGCATTTTTAGATTCTGTTGATGCTGACTTGAGTTGATCACTAGCATTACCTAATCCTTGTCCCAAAGAAGCAACTCCTGTCTGTAAACCTTCCAATCCAGAAGTTAACTTTGTTCCACCTTCTGCTAGTTTCCCAGCTCCATCTGCCAATTTATTAGCTCCACTTTCTAATTGAGAAGCACCTGAAAGTAACTGACTAGATTTGTCAGCTAGTCGGCTAGAGCCTGACTGCAATTTATCAACTCCTGCTATCAATTCTTGACTCTTTTGATTCAATTGGTTAGAGCCAGTTGATAATTTTTCAATACCAGACACTAATTCTGGAGTTTTTTCAACTAATTGACCAACTCCTGCTGTCAAGTTAGAAGATTTTTGTGTCAAGGTGTTTGAGCCTGAAACTAGTTGATCCAAACTACCTGTCAAGGTGGCATTTTTTTCACTTAGTTGACTTGCGCCCTGAGAAACTTTATCAACACCTGTAGTATATGTATTTATACCTGATGCAATCGACTGACTAGCAGGAACTAATTTACTAGTAACAGCTCCTTGTATCTCTGTTAATCCACTTGACAACCCTGTCAAAGAAGTAGCAGCAAGCGGTAATACTTGATTAGCTTGATTTTTTAATGTCGAAAGATTAGAAGATTGATTTTGTAAGTTTTCTAAACCTCCCTGTAAACCTTGTACTAAAGCTATAATTAACTGAGCCGATTGAACACTATCAGTCGAATGTTGAGATACAGAAGCGCTTATCTCAGCTTGTTGCTCACTTGTCAATGATTGATAAGCTGCTGTCAATTGAATATTGGCTAATGTAGTCGCTTTATCAGACTGGGCACTTGCTAACATTTGATTAGAAAGAGATACTATACTTGATAAAACAGAATCTAATTGTTTTGTATCTTCAACATCAATATTTTGAATAACTTGATTTAACTGATTCAGACCAGAAGATAATTGATTAATTTGATCTTTTTTCCCAGACGAAGCATCTAACTTGCTAGAAAGTTGTTGAATCCCTTCACTTAATTGCTCCACCCCCATTCGAAGTGTAGCTGATTGATTAGATAACTGATGAGCACCTGTTGCAAGATTTCCCACTCCGTTTGTATAAGCACTAACACCAGATGAAAATTGAGTAAGACCAGCATTAAGCTGAGAAACACCGCCAGTATAGGATTCTACACCAGTATATAACTGATTGATTCCTCTTAATAATTCAGGACTTTTAGAAGATAATTGACCTAATCCGCTATCTAATTGACTCACTGCACCAGTATATGTAACTAAACCACTATTAAAATTCCCTAAGGCAAGATGAAGTTGTTCGACACCAGAAACATAAGAGGATAATCCTCTAGTAAACTGTTCCGTTCCATTTGAAAATGTTAAACTTGAATCTGCTAAAGAGTGTAGGTTAGTAGTTAATGTTTGACTTCCTGTCACTAACTGATTCGCTCCATCAGTTAATTTTTCACTACCAGAATCTGCTTGACTCATGCCATCCTTTAAATCGACCATTTTGTTAAATAAAGCTTTAGTATAGGTCTTGGTTACATTGGTAGAAACATTCTGCTTTAATTGTGTCATAGCAGAATCACTCATCTTGCTGGCAATAAAGCTATGACCACTTGAAGTCTGATAATCAATTTGCATTTGCTCTGGATGATCCGTTAAAATAGAAGCTGCTTTTTCAGATAAATCACTTGGTAAAGTCACTACCATATAGTAATCGCCATCTTCCAATCCCTTCTTTCCTTCATCTTCATCCACGAAATGAAAATCCAAGGTTTTATTTTCTTTTAAATTGGACACCATGTCTTTTCCTATTGCCATAGTATTATCATTATAGGAAGCCTCTTTATCATTATTGACAACTGCCACAGGTAAGTCAGACACTTGACCATATGGATCCCACATTGATGACAAAAATATGATATTGTACAGAGCTGGAATAAGAGAAATCCCTATCATGACAATAATAAAGGTTGGTTTTTTAAAAATTGCTTTCCATTCTTTAAACATAGTTTCTCCTTTTTTAAACATATTGTCTAAAATTTTGATATAATAGATTATACATTAAAAAATCTAAATTACAAGATAAAAAATCCATTTTTAGACATATAGTCTAATTTGTTTACAAGGAGGAAATATGCAAGAAAGTAACAAACGCTTAAAAACAAAGCGAACTATTGAAAATGCTATGGTACAATTACTAATGGAACAACCATTTGATCAAATTTCTACTGTCAAGTTAGCAGAAAAAGCCGGAATTAGTCGTTCCAGCTTCTATACTCACTATAAGGATAAGTATGATATGATTGAGCACTATCAAAGTAAGCTATTTCATACATTTGAATATATTTTTCAAAAACATGCTCATCACAAAAGAGACGCTATTTTAGAAGTCTTTGAATATCTGGAATCAGAACCACTTCTGGCTGCCCTTCTTTCTGAAAATGGGACCAAAGAAATCCAAAATTTCTTACGAAATAAACTTCATATCATGCTCAGTACAGATTTACAAAAGCGATTTATGCAACTGAATCTCAATACCACTGAATTAGAATATAGTAGTATTTATCTAACTCATGCACTTTTTGGTGTCTGCCAAACTTGGATTGCACACGGAAAAAAAGAAAGTCCTCAAGAAATAACAGACTTCCTTATGAAGATGCTTGGTGATACAAATTGATACAAAAAGAGGAACACAGCTGTGTTCCCTTTTATCTATACTCCGCCAGTAGGACTCGAACCTACGACATCATGATTAACAGTCATGCGCTACTACCAACTGAGCTATGGCGGATAAAATAGTCCGTACGGGATTCGAACCCGTGTTACCGCCGTGAAAAGGCGGTGTCTTAACCCCTTGACCAACGGACCTTCTATCTGTAGCAGATATAACCATTATATCAATTTCTTGCTAATTGTCAATTACTTTTGAGATTTTTTCTCTAAAATATCTTTTAATTTTCTAATTTTTAACCTTGAAATAGGACAGCGATGATCTTCATAGAAAACAATTTCTAAGTTTTTTCGATCAATTTCTCTAATATTGCCTATATTTACCAAAAATGACTTATGAGGAGAATAAAATCTCTGAGTATGTTTGTCCTTTTCCTGAATATCTGTCATTGTTCCATAGAACTCTTTTGCAAAATTCTTACCAATAATGCGCAATTTATGAGAGACCCCTGTCGTTTCAATATACAGAATGTCATGGTAAGGAATTTTTAAATCATTTCCCTTGTAATTGTAATCAAAATAATCTACCACATCTTCATTTTCAAGTAACATACTCTTCGTATAGAAGATATTTTGCTCAATTCTCTTCTTGAACATCTCATCATTGATATCCTTATCAACAAAATCTAGGGCTGATACTTGGTATTTATAGGTCAAAGTCGCAAACTCTGATCGACTAGTGATAAAGACGATAATAGCGTAAGGATTGTAATGACGAATGAGCTGAGCCACTTCAAATCCCTTTTTCTCAATTCCATGAATATCAATATCTAGAAAATAAAGCTGATTTACTTCATCGTTTTCAATGTATTCTTCAAATTCACGGACTTTTCCCGTTGTCTTGTATGATATTGGAATATTCGATTCTTTCGAAATTTCATCCAATATTCTCTCTAGTCTCACTTGATGTTCAATAACATCCTCTAAAATTAAAACTTTCATTCAAATTCCCTCTTAAATCTAATAATTTGTCTAAATGTACTGCCTTCCATCTCTGTTTCTAAAATGATGTTGTTGTACTTATCTAGTAGTTCTTTCACATTATTTAATCCGACTCCTCGATTTCTTCCCTTAGTGGAGAATCCTAAGGCAAATAGATCTTCTGAAGGAGTCATCGTCATTTTACATGAATTCTGAATCACAATAACTGTTTCAGTTTCCATCTTAATAACTGCTACTTCCATCTGCTTTTTATAGCTATCAGCCGATCCTTCGACAGCATTGTTCAATAAAACGCTCATGATACGAACCAAATCCAATAGTTCAATTGGGAGCTTGGTAATCGTATCTTTTACTTCCAGTGTAAACTCCACACCGTTATTTCGAGCATAGACAATTGACTGAGCAACCAAACTTCGTAAAGCTGAGTCTTCTATGTTGTTCAAATCAAAGTAAGTGTACTTATCTGAACGCAGTTTATGATTGGCTTTGACCAAAACTTCATTGTAAATTCTGTCAATTTCCTGTAAATCACCACTGTCAATTGCCATCTGCATGCTGACAAGCATACCAGCATAGTCATGTCGAAAACCACGAATTTCATTATACAGACCGACAATTTCATCTGTATAATTCTGTAAATGTTTCTGTTCAAATTTCTTCTGCTTCAACGCAATCTCTTTCTCCATTTGTTCTTTATGAGAATTCATTGCAAAGAAGGTCAAAAATAGAGAGATAAAGACAATAGATGACAAAATACTTCCAAAACTATTCAAATGTTTAATCGTACTTACCATATCAGAAACGAAAGATACAATATGTAGCAATAGTAAAGCAAAAAATACTTTTTTCAAGAAAGGATAAAGGTAGTCCTTGTCAAAATAGATTAGTTCCAAATGGAAATAATGAATTATTTTTAAGACAACAAAATAGGTTAACACCGTTACAACGAAAAAGAATGGGTAATAATGTTGTAAAACAAAATTGTCTCCTGTTATAGAGGAGAAAGTTACGGACAGAAAGTTATGAGTGCTCTCATATAAAAGAGATAGTAGTAAACTTAGAAATAGTCCTCTATCCCTCTCATACTGTTTAATCCATCGAAAATAGGAATATAAGCCCAAAGGAAGTAAAAATGTTGCAGTCCCTAACCCATCCAAATTTAGAAGATAAAAGGAAAGTTCAAGTACTACTTCTACTAGTAATGTATAAGCACCAAAAACGTATAGCTCTTTTCTATTTATTTGACCTTTACAAATTAAATGGTAACTGTAACTAATAATTAAAAAATGACCAATAACTGTCCCAAATCCAAGTAAATTCATTACTCTTTCTCCTTATTTCATTACTTTTTTCGTTGGAAAAGAAAATCAAGGATGAGGTCTGAAACTCTACTTTCCCCACCTTGAATCTCCTGCAAGTCTTTTTCCTTCAAGGCTACAAACTGTTCCAATTTAACTGTGTTTTTCATAATAAAATCTCCTAAAATGTTTTTTTTTTGTAAGCTAACTTACAAAAACCATTATACAAAATGGAATTTCATTTTAGATAAAATTCTCTCAACTGTCATTTTTTTCTCCCCAAGTGTACTTTTTTAAGAAAAAAGCCGGGAAAATTCCCAGCTTTGCTACTATATTGATCCCAGCAGGATTCGAACCTGCGACCGTTCGCTTAGAAGGCGAATGCTCTATCCAGCTGAGCTATGAGACCTAACACCATTATTCTACCAAAAATTCAATTAAAAGTCAATTTTCTATTTATGATAGGGCGAACCCTGCTGAATCGTAAAAGCGCGATAGATTTGTTCAACAAGAACTAGTCTCATTAACTGATGGGGCAAGGTTAAACGGCCAAAACTAACAGAAAGATTAGCTCTCTTTTTTACATCCTGTGCTAACCCCAGACTCCCTCCAATAATAAATGTAAGAGTAGAAAATCCTTTTATAGAAGCTTCTTCTAATTGTTTACTAAATTCTTCTGATGAGAACATTTTCCCTTCGATAGCCAACACAATAACGAAATCACGGTCACCAACTTTTGATAAAATTCTCTGCCCTTCTATTTCTAAAATCTTTTGATTTTCTGACTCACTGGCTTTATCTGGTGTTTTTTCATCTGCTAGCTCAATCATTTCAAGCTTAGCAAATCGAGAAATTCGTTTTGAATACTCCGCGATACCATCTTTTAAATACTTTTCTTTCAGTTTCCCAACTGTTACAATTTTAATTTTCATGACTCTATTCTAACATATTCTCTATTTTTTCACATCTTATTCACAAAATAAAAAATAGATTTCAATTGAGAAAATCACAGTTTTAAAAGAGTTATCCACAGTTTGTGTAAAACTTTTGTGTTTAAGTTATAATTAAGCTAGTCAGTTTATACTTTCAGTAATTCAAAAATATGGAGGCAAATATGAAACATTTAAAAACATTTTACAAAAAAGGGTTTCAATTATTAGTCGTTATCGTCATTAGCTTTTTTAGTGGAGCCTTGGGTAGTTTTTCAATAGCTCAACTAACTCAAAAAAGTAGTGTAAGCAACTCTAATAACAATAGCACCATTACACAGACTGCCTATAAGAACGAAAATTCAACAACACAGGCTGTTAACAAAGTAAAAGATGCTGTTGTTTCCGTTATTACTTATTCAGCAAATAGACAAAATAGCGTATTTGGCAATGATGATACTGACACAGATTCTCAGCAAATCTCTAGTGAAGGATCTGGAGTTATTTATAAAAAGAATGATAAAGAAGCTTACATCGTCACCAACAATCACGTTATAAATGGCGCCAGCAAAGTAGATATTCGATTGTCAGATGGAACTAAAGTACCTGGAGAAATCGTCGGAGCTGACACTTTCTCTGATATTGCTGTCGTCAAAATCTCTTCAGAAAAAGTTACAACAGTAGCTGAGTTTGGTGATTCTAGCAAGTTAACCGTAGGAGAAACTGCTATTGCCATTGGTAGCCCGTTAGGTTCTGAATATGCAAATACTGTTACTCAAGGTATCGTATCTAGTCTCAATCGAAATGTATCCTTAAAATCTGAAGATGGACAAGCCATTTCTACAAAAGCCATCCAAACTGATACTGCTATTAACCCAGGTAACTCTGGTGGCCCACTGATCAATATTCAAGGACAGGTTATCGGAATTACCTCAAGTAAAATTGCCACAAATGGAGGAACATCTGTAGAGGGTCTTGGTTTCGCAATTCCTGCAAATGATGCTATCAATATTATTGAACAGTTAGAAAAGAACGGAAAAGTGACGCGTCCAGCTTTGGGAATCCAGATGGTTAATTTATCTAATATAAGTACAAGCGACATCAGAAGACTCAATATTCCAAGTAATGTTACATCTGGCGTAGTTGTTCGTTCTGTACAAAGTAATATGCCTGCCAATGGTCACCTCGAAAAATACGATGTGATTACAAAAGTGGATGATAAAGATATTGCTTCATCAACAGACTTACAAAGTGCTCTTTACAATCATTCTATCGGAGACACCATTAAGATTACTTACTATCGTAACGGTAAAGAAGAAACTACATCCATCAAGCTTGACAAGAGTTCAGGTGATTTAGAATCTTAATTGACATCTATGTAAAGAAAACTTTACATAAGAGAAAAGATGTGTTAGTGTAGAATCATGGAAAAATTTGAAATGATTTCTATCACGGATATACAAAAAAATCCCTATCAACCCCGAAAAGAATTTGATAGAGAAAAACTAGATGAACTAGCACAGTCTATCAAAGAAAATGGACTCATTCAACCGATTATTGTTCGTCAATCTCCTGTTATTGGTTATGAAATCCTTGCAGGAGAAAGACGCTATCGGGCTTCACTTTTAGCTGGTCTAAGGTCTATCCCAGCTGTTGTTAAACAGCTTTCAGATCAAGAGATGATGGTCCAATCCATCATTGAAAATTTACAGAGAGAAAATTTAAATCCAATAGAAGAAGCACGCGCTTATGAATCTCTCGTAGAGAAAGGATTCACCCATGCTGAAATTGCAGATAAAATGGGCAAGTCTCGTCCATATATTAGCAACTCCATTCGTTTGCTTTCCTTACCAGATGCTATCCTCTCAGAAGTAGAAAATGGCAAACTATCACAAGCACATGCTCGTTCGCTAGTTGGATTGAATAAGGAACAACAAGACTATTTCTTTCAACGGGTTATAGAAGAAGATATTTCTGTAAGGAAATTAGAAGCTCTTCTGACAGAGAAAAAACAAAAGAAACAGCAAAAAAATGATCATTTCATACAAAATGAAGAAGAACAGTTAAAAAAACTACTCGGATTAGATGTAGAAATTAAACTATCTAAAAAAGATAGTGGAAAAATCATTATTTCTTTTTCAAATCAAGAAGAATATAGTAGAATTATCAACAGCCTGAAATAAGGCTGTTCTTTTATTTTTTTATCTCACAAGGTTATCCACTATTTTTTTCGATAAAAAGCTTAATAAATCAATAGTTTCTGACTTTATCCCCAACCTGTGGATAAAACTTGATAACATTGTGGATTATTTTTCACAGCTTGTGGAAAATTCTTACTATCTATGGTAAAATAGGTCTAGTATTAAACTTTTAAATAGTAAAGGAGGAGAAAGGATTGAAAGAAAAACAATTTTGGAATCGTATATTAGAATTTGCTCAAGAAAGACTGACTCGATCCATGTATGATTTCTATGCTATTCAAGCTGAACTCATCAAGGTAGAGGAAAATGTTGCCACTATATTTTTACCACGATCTGAAATGGAAATGGTCTGGGAAAAACAACTAAAAGATATTATTGTAGTTGCTGGATTTGAAATTTATGATGCTGAGATTACTCCTCACTATATTTTCACTAAACCTCAAGATACGGCTATCTCACAAGTTGAAGAAGCTACAAATTCAACTCTTTATGACTATAGTCCAAAGTTAGCATCTATTCCTTATTCGGATACGGGATTAAAAGAAAAGTATACCTTTGATAATTTTATTCAAGGGGATGGAAATGTTTGGGCAGTATCAGCCGCTTTGGCTGTCTCTGAAGATTTGGCCTTGACCTATAATCCTCTTTTTATCTATGGAGGACCTGGGCTTGGTAAGACTCACCTGTTAAACGCTATTGGAAATGAAATTCTAAAAAATATTCCAAATGCGCGTGTTAAATATATTCCTGCCGAAAGCTTTATCAATGACTTTCTTGATCACCTAAGACTTGGGGAAATGGAAAAGTTTAAAAAGACCTATCGTAGTCTTGATCTTTTGTTAATCGATGATATCCAGTCACTCAGCGGAAAAAAAGTCGCAACTCAGGAAGAATTTTTCAATACCTTTAACGCCCTTCATGACAAGCAAAAACAGATTGTCCTAACCAGTGATCGTAGTCCAAAACATCTAGAAGGGCTCGAGGAGAGGCTTGTCACGCGCTTTAGTTGGGGATTGACACAAACTATCACCCCCCCTGACTTTGAAACACGTATTGCCATTTTACAAAGTAAAACGGAACATTTAGGCTACAATTTTCAAAGTGATACTCTAGAATACCTAGCTGGGCAATTTGACTCAAATGTTCGAGATCTTGAGGGAGCTATCAATGACATCACTTTAATTGCCAGAGTAAAAAACATCAAGGATATCACTATTGATATTGCTGCAGAAGCTATTAGAGCTCGCAAACAAGATGTTAGCCAAATGCTCGTCATCCCAATTGACAAAATCCAAAATGAAGTTGGTAACTTTTATGGTGTTAGTATCAAAGAAATGAAAGGAAGCAGACGCCTTCAAAATATTGTTTTAGCCCGTCAAGTAGCCATGTATTTATCTAGAGAACTGACAGATAATAGTCTTCCAAAAATTGGGAAGGAATTTGGAGGAAAAGATCATACAACAGTCATTCATGCCCATGCAAAAATTAAATCTTTGATTGATGAAGACGATAATTTACGTTTAGAAATTGAATCAATCAAAAAGAAAATCAAATAACTTGTGGATAACTTTCGCTTTTTTATCTTTTTTATCCACATTTTTTAAACAAGCTAAAAAACTTGATATGACTTACTTTTAGTCTGTTTTCCACAGATTTCACAGACTCTATTATTACTATTATCCTTCTAATATTAAAAATAAATAAAGGAGAATCCATGATTCATTTTTCAATTAATAAAAATTTATTTCTACAAGCCTTAAATATTACTAAGAGAGCTATTAGTTCTAAAAATGCCATTCCTATTTTATCAACAGTAAAAATTGACGTGACCAACGAAGGTGTTACTTTAATTGGTTCAAATGGTCAGATTTCAATTGAAAATTTTATTTCTCAAAAAAATGAAGATGCTGGTTTGTTAATTACTTCTTTAGGTTCGATTCTTCTTGAAGCTTCTTTCTTTATCAATGTAGTATCTAGTCTACCTGATGTGACTCTTGATTTTAAAGAAATTGAACAAAATCAAATTGTTTTAACCAGTGGAAAATCAGAAATTACCCTAAAAGGAAAAGATAGCGAACAGTACCCACGAATCCAAGAAATTTCAGCAAGCACTCCTTTGGTTCTTGAAACAAAATTACTCAAGAAAATTATCAATGAAACAGCTTTTGCTGCAAGTACACAAGAGAGTCGTCCAATTTTGACAGGTGTTCATTTTGTATTGAGTCAACACAAAGAGTTAAAAACAGTGGCAACAGACTCTCATCGTCTAAGCCAGAAAAAATTGACTCTTGAAAAAAATAGTGATGATTTTGCTGTCGTAATCCCTAGCCGTTCTCTACGCGAATTTTCAGCGGTATTTACAGATGATATTGAAACTGTAGAGATTTTCTTTGCTAACAATCAAATCCTCTTTAGAAGTGAAAATATTAGTTTCTACACACGTTTGTTAGAAGGAAACTATCCTGACACAGATCGCTTGATTCCAACAGACTTTAACACCACTATTACTTTTGATGTGGTAAACTTACGCCAGTCAATGGAACGTGCTCGTCTTTTATCAAGTGCGACTCAAAATGGTACTGTGAAACTTGAAATTAAAGATGGGGTTGTTAGTGCCCATGTTCACTCTCCAGAAGTTGGTAAAGTAAACGAAGAAATCGATACTGACCAGGTTACTGGGGATGATTTGACCATTAGTTTCAACCCAACTTACTTGATTGATTCTCTTAAAGCTTTAAATAGCGAAAAGGTGACCATTAGCTTTATCTCAGCTGTTCGTCCATTTACTCTTGTGCCAGCAGATACTGACGAAGACTTCATGCAGCTCATTACACCAGTTCGTACTAATTAAGTGAAAGAGGTTGAGCTTAGCTCGCCTCTTTTATGATATAATCGAAAAAGAAAAGGAGAGTAGTATGTATCAAGTTGGAAATTTTGTTGAAATGAAAAAACCACATGCTTGTACTATCAAGTCAACAGGAAAAAAAGCTAATCGTTGGGAAATTACACGTGTGGGAGCAGATATCAAAATAAAATGCAGTAATTGTGACCATGTTGTCATGATGGGACGCTATGATTTTGATCGAAAAATGAATAAAATTATTGACTGAGAACCCTTAGTTAGAGGGTTAGCACTTTATCCCTTTTTGTGTTATAATATTAGGGATTGAAATGAAAACGGAGAATGAGAAATATGGCTTTGACAGCAGGTATCGTTGGTTTGCCAAACGTTGGTAAATCAACACTATTTAATGCAATTACAAAAGCAGGAGCAGAGGCAGCAAACTACCCATTTGCGACGATTGATCCAAACGTTGGAATGGTTGAAGTTCCAGATGAACGCCTACAAAAACTAACTGAAATGATTATTCCTAAAAAGACAGTTCCCACAACATTTGAATTTACAGATATTGCAGGGATTGTAAAAGGAGCTTCAAAAGGAGAAGGGCTAGGGAATAAATTCTTGGCCAATATTCGTGAAGTAGATGCGATTGTTCACGTAGTTCGTGCTTTTGATGATGAAAATGTCATGCGCGAGCAAGGACGTGAAGACGCCTTTGTAGATCCACTTGCAGATATTGATACAATTAATCTGGAATTGATTCTTGCTGACTTAGAATCAGTCAATAAGCGTTATGCACGTGTAGAAAAGATGGCACGTACGCAAAAAGATAAGGAATCAGTAGCAGAGTTTAATGTTCTTCAAAAAATTAAACCAGTCCTTGAAGATGGGAAATCAGCACGTACCATTGAATTCACAGATGAGGAACAAAAGGTTGTCAAAGGTCTCTTCCTTTTGACGACTAAACCAGTTCTCTATGTTGCTAATGTAGATGAGGATGTAGTTTCAGATCCAGATTCTATCGACTATGTCAAACAAATTCGTGAATTTGCAGCGACAGAAAATGCTGAAGTAGTCGTTATTTCTGCGCGTGCTGAGGAAGAAATTTCTGAGTTAGACGATGAAGACAAGCAAGAGTTTCTTGAAGCACTTGGATTGACAGAATCAGGCGTTGACAAGTTGACGCGTGCAGCTTACCACTTGCTTGGATTGGGAACTTACTTCACAGCTGGTGAAAAAGAAGTTCGCGCTTGGACCTTCAAACGTGGTATGAAGGCTCCTCAAGCAGCTGGTATTATCCACTCAGACTTTGAAAAAGGCTTTATTCGTGCAGTAACCATGTCATACGATGATTTGGTGAAATATGGATCTGAAAAGGCCGTAAAAGAAGCTGGACGTTTGCGTGAAGAGGGAAAAGAATATATCGTTCAAGATGGCGATATCATGGAATTCCGCTTTAATGTCTAAAAAATTAATAAATTGTGTCAATTAGGTTGGAAAAAAATTCCAACCCTTTTGGCTTTTGAAAGGAAAAATAAATGACCAAATTACTTGTAGGCTTGGGAAATCCAGGGGATAAATATTTTGAAACAAAACACAATGTTGGTTTTATGTTGATTGATCAACTAGCGAAAAAACAGAATGTCACTTTTACACACGATAAGATATTTCAAGCTGACCTAGCATCCTTTTTCCTAAATGGAGAAAAAATTTATCTTGTCAAACCAACGACCTTTATGAATGAAAGTGGAAAAGTAGTTCATGCTTTATTGACTTACTATAGTTTGGATATTGAAGATTTACTCGTCATTTACGACGACCTTGACATGGAAGTTGGGAAAATTCGTTTAAGAGCAAAGGGCTCAGCAGGTGGTCACAATGGTATTAAGTCTATTATTCAACATATTGGAACTCAGGTCTTTAACCGTGTTAAGATTGGAATCGGAAGACCTAAAAATGGTATGTCAGTTGTTCACCATGTTTTGAGTAAGTTTGACAAGGATGATTATATTGATATTTTACAGTCTATTGACAAGGTTGACGATTCTGTAAACTACTATTTACAAGAGAAAAATTTTGAGAAAACAATGCAGAGGTATAATGGATAAATGGTGACCTTATTAGACTTATTCTCAGAAAATGATCAGATTAAAAAATGGTATCAAAATCTGACAGATAAGAAAAGACAACTAATACTTGGTTTATCAACGTCTACTAAGGCTCTTGCAATTGCAAGTAGTCTAGAAAAAGAAGATAAGATTGTGTTACTGACGTCCACTTATGGAGAGGCAGAAGGACTGGTTAGTGATCTTATCACTATCTTGGGTGAGGAACTTGTTTATCCGTTTTTGGTAGATGACTCCCCTATGGTCGAGTTTTTGATGTCTTCACAAGAAAAAATCATTTCACGGGTTGAAGCCTTGCGTTTTTTGACTGATTCATCTAAGAAAGGGATTTTAGTTTGTAATATCGCAGCAAGTCGATTGATTTTACCGTCTCCAAATGTATTCAAAGATAGTATTGTAAAAATAACAGTTGGTGAAGAATATGACCAACACGTGCTTATCCATCAGTTAAAGGAAATAGGCTATCGAAAAGTTACTCAAGTACAAACTCAGGGTGAATTTAGTCTGCGAGGAGATATTTTAGATATTTTTGAAATATCCCAGTTAGAACCTTGCCGAATTGAGTTTTTTGGTGATGAAATTGATGGTATTAGGTCATTTGAAGTAGAAACACAACTATCAAAAGAAAATCAGACAGAACTCACCATTTTTCCAGCTAGTGATATGCTTTTGAGAGAAAAGGATTATCAACGAGGTCAGTCAGTTTTAGAAAAACAAATTTCAAAGACTTTATCACCTATTTTAAAATCATACTTAGAAGAAATTCTTTCAAGTTTTCACCAAAAACAAATTCATTCTGATTCACGGAAATTTTTATCTTTATGCTATGATAAGACATGGACTGTATTTGACTATATTGAAAAAGATACTCCAATATTCTTTGATGATTATCAAAAATTAATGAATCAGTATGAAGTCTTTGAAAGAGAATTAGCACAATACTTTACAGAAGAATTACAGAACAGTAAAGCATTTTCTGAGATGCAGTATTTTGCTGATACAGAGCAAATCTATAAAAAACAGAGTCCGGTGACCTTTTTCTCTAATCTGCAAAAGGGTTTAGGAAATCTCAAGTTTGATCAAATTTATCAATTTAATCAATATCCTATGCAGGAGTTTTTCAATCAATTTTCTTTTCTAAAAGAAGAAATTGAGCGATATAAAAAAATGAATTACACCATTATTCTGCAGTTTAGCAATTCAATGGGAAGTAAGGCATTGGAGGATATGTTAGAGGAATATCAGATTAAATTGGATTCCAGAGATAAGTCAAGTATCTGTAAAGAATCTGTAAACTTAATAGAGGGTAATCTCAGACGTGGTTTTCATTTTGTAGATGAAAAGATTTTATTGATAACTGAACATGAGATTTTTCAAAAGAAATTAAAACGTCGTTTTCGAAGACAACATGTTTCAAACGCAGAGAGATTAAAAGATTACAATGAACTTGAAAAAGGAGATTACGTTGTTCACCATATCCATGGAATTGGTCAATATCTAGGGATTGAAACAATTGAAATCAAAGGGATTCACCGTGATTATGTTAGTGTTCAATACCAAAACGGGGATCAAATCTCTATTCCAGTAGAACAGATTCATCTATTGTCTAAATATGTTTCAAGTGATGGGAAAGCTCCAAAACTCAATAAATTAAATGACGGTCATTTTAAAAAAGCCAAGCAAAAAGTTAAGAACCAGGTAGAGGATATAGCTGACGATTTAATTAAACTCTATTCTGAACGTAGTCAGTTGAAGGGCTTTGCTTTCTCAGCCGATGATGAAGGGCAAGATGCTTTTGATGATGCCTTCCCTTATGTTGAAACGGATGATCAACTTCGTAGTATCGAGGAAATCAAGAGAGATATGCAGGCTTCTCAGCCAATGGATCGACTTTTAGTTGGGGATGTTGGTTTTGGAAAGACTGAAGTTGCAATGCGTGCAGCCTTTAAGGCTGTCAATGATCACAAACAGGTTGTCGTTCTAGTTCCGACGACTGTTTTAGCGCAACAGCACTATACCAATTTTAAGGAACGATTCCAAAATTTTGCAGTTAATATTGATGTGTTGAGTCGCTTTAGAAGTAAAAAAGAGCAGACTGAAACACTTGAAAAATTGAAAAACGGTCAAGTTGATATCTTGATTGGAACTCATCGTGTTTTGTCAAAAGATGTTGTGTTTGCTGATTTAGGCTTGATGATTATTGATGAGGAACAGCGATTTGGTGTCAAGCATAAGGAAACCTTGAAAGAACTGAAGAAACAAGTGGATGTCCTAACTTTGACCGCTACTCCAATCCCTCGTACCCTCCATATGTCTATGCTGGGAATCAGAGATTTGTCTGTTATTGAAACTCCGCCGACTAATCGTTATCCAGTGCAAACCTATGTTTTGGAAAAGAATGAGAGTGTCATTCGTGATGCTGTTTTGCGTGAAATGGAGCGTGGAGGTCAAGTTTACTACCTTTACAACAAAGTTGACACGATTGACCAGAAGGTTTCAGAATTACAGGAGTTGATTCCAGAGGCTTCGATTGGATATGTTCATGGTCGAATGAGTGAAATCCAGTTGGAAAATACTCTACTAGACTTTATTGAGGGACAATACGATATCTTGGTGACGACTACCATTATTGAGACAGGGGTGGACATTCCAAATGCTAATACTTTATTTATTGAAAATGCGGACCATATGGGCTTGTCAACCTTGTATCAGTTAAGAGGAAGAGTCGGTCGTAGTAATCGTATTGCTTATGCCTATCTCATGTATCGTCCAGAAAAATCGATTAGTGAAGTCTCTGAAAAGAGATTAGAAGCGATTAAAGGATTTACAGAATTGGGATCTGGATTTAAGATTGCTATGCGAGATCTTTCGATTCGTGGAGCAGGGAATCTCCTAGGAAAATCCCAGTCTGGTTTCATTGATTCTGTTGGTTTTGAATTGTATTCGCAGTTATTAGAGGAAGCTATTGCTAAACGAAACGGTAATGCTAACACTAATACAAGAACCAGAGGGAATGCTGAGTTGATTTTGCAAATTGATGCCTATCTTCCTGATACTTATATTTCTGATCAACGACATAAGATTGAAATTTACAAGAAAATTCGTCAAATTGACAACCGTGTCAATTATGAAGAGTTACAAGAGGAGTTGATAGACCGTTTTGGAGAATACCCAGATGTAGTAGCCTATCTTTTAGAGATTGGTTTAGTCAAGTCATATTTGGACAAGGTATTTGTTCAACGTGTGGAAAGAAAAGATAATAAAATTACAGTTCAATTTGAAAAAGTCACTCAACGACTGTTTTTAGCTCAAGATTATTTTAAAGCTTTATCCGCAACGAACTTAAAAGCAGGCATCGCTGAGAATAAGGGATTAATGGAGCTTGTATTTGATGTCCAAAATAAGAAAGATTATGAAATTTTAGAAGGTCTGCTGATTTTTGGAGAAAGTTTATTAGAGATAAAAGAGTCTAAGAAAGAAAATTCCATTTGATATTTTTCTTCTATAAAATAGATAAAAATGGTACAATAATAAGTTGAGGTAATAAGGATGAGATTAGACAAATATTTAAAAGTATCGCGAATTATCAAGCGTCGTACAGTCGCAAAAGAAGTAGCAGATAAAGGCAGAATCAAGGTGAATGGAATCTTGGCCAAAAGTTCAACGGACTTGAAAGTTAATGACCAAGTTGAAATTCGTTTTGGAAATAAATTGTTACTTGTAAAAGTACTGGAGATGAAAGATAGTACAAAAAAAGAAGATGCAGCAGGCATGTATGAAATTATCAGTGAAACACGGGTAGAAGAAAATGTCTAAGAATATTGTACAATTGAATAATTCTTTTATTCAAAATGAATACCAACGTCGGCGCTACCTGATGAAAGAGCGACAAAAACGGAATCGTTTCATGGGTTGGGTACTGATTTTGATTATGCTGTTATTTATCTTGCCAACTTTTAATTTAGCGCAGAGTTATCAGCAATTACTCCAAAGACGTCAGCAATTAGCAGACTTGCAAACTCAGTATCGGACTTTGAGTGATGAAAAGGATAAGGAGACAGCATTTGCTACCAAGTTGAAAGATGAGGATTATGCTGCCAAATATACACGAGCGAAGTACTATTATTCTAAGTCGAGGGAAATAGTTTATACGATTCCTGACTTGCTTCAAAGGTGATAAAATGGAAAATTTATTAGATGTAATTGAGCAATTTTTGAGTTTATCAGATGAAAAGCTGGAAGAATTGGCTGATAAAAATCAATTATTGTGTTTACAAGAAGAAAAGGAAAGGAAGAATGCGTAAATTCTTAATTATTTTGTTGCTACCGAGTTTTTTGACCATCTCAAAAGTCGTTAGCACAGAAAAAGAAGTCGTCTATACTTCGAAAGAAATTTATTACCTTTCACAATCTGACTTTGGTATTTATTTTAGAGAAAAGCTAAGTTCTCCTATGGTTTATGGAGAAGTTCCTGTCTATGCGAATGAAGATTTAGTAGTGGAATCTGGAAAATTGACTCCTAAAACAAGTTTTCAAATAACCGAGTGGCGCTTAAATAAACAAGGAATTCCGGTATTTAAGCTATCAAATCATCAATTTATAGCTGCGGACAAACGATTTTTATATGATCAGTCAGAGGTAACTCCAATAATAAAAAAAGTATGGTTAGAATCTGACTTTAAACTGTACAATAGTCCTTATGATTTAAAAGAAGTGAAATCATCCTTATCAGCTTATTCACAAGTATCAATTGATAAGACCATGTTTGTAGAAGGAAGAGAATTTCTACATATTGATCAGGCTGGATGGGTAGCTAAAGAATCAACTTCTGAAGAAGATAATCGGATGAGTAAAGTCCAAGAAATGTTATCGGAAAAATATCAGAAGGATTCATTCTCTATTTATGTTAAGCAACTGACTACTGGAAAAGAAGCAGGTATCAATCAAGATGAAAAGATGTATGCAGCTAGCGTTTTGAAACTCCCTTATCTCTATTATGCGCAAGAAAAAATAAATGATGGTCTTTATCAGTTAGATACGACTGTAAAATACGTATCTGCAGTCAATGATTTTCCAGGTTCTTATAAACCAGAGGGAAGTGGTAGTCTTCCTAAAAAAGAGGATAATAAAGAGTATTCTCTCAAGGACTTAATCACAAAAGTATCTAAAGAATCTGATAATGTAGCTCATAATCTATTGGGTTATTACATTTCAAACCAATCTGATGCCACATTCAAATCCAAGATGTCTGCCATTATGGGAGATGATTGGGATCCAAAAGAAAAATTGATTTCTTCCAAGATGGCCGGGAAGGTCATGGAAGCTATTTATAATCAAAATGGATTTGTGCTAGAGTCTTTGACTAAAACAGATTTTGATAATCAGCGAATTGCCAAAGGTGTTTCTGTGAAGGTAGCTCATAAAATTGGGGATGCGGACGAATTTAAGCATGATACGGGTGTTGTCTACGCAGATTCTCCATTTATTCTTTCTATTTTCACTAAGAATTCTGATTATGATACAATTTCTCAGATATCCAAGGATGTTTATGAGGTTCTAAAATGAGAAAACAAGATTTTTTAAATCATTTTCTCAAGAAGGGATATTTCAAAAAGCATACTAAGGTGGTGCTAGCTCTTTCTGGTGGGTTAGATTCTATGTTTCTATTTAAGGTATTATCTACTTATCAAAAAGAGTTAGAAATTGAACTGATTTTAGCACATGTGAATCATAAGCAGAGAGTAGAATCAGATTGGGAAGAACAGGAATTAAGGAAGTTAGCTGCTGAAGCAGAGCTTCCTATTTATATTAGCAATTTTTTAGGAGAATTTTCAGAAGCGCGGGCTCGACATTTTCGTTATGATTTTTTTCAAGAGGTCATGAAAAAGACAGGTGCGACAGCTTTAGTCACTGCCCACCATGCTGATGACCAGGTGGAAACGATTTTGATGCGTTTGATTCGAGGTACTCGTTTGCGCTATCTATCAGGAATTAAGGAGAAGCAAGTAGTAGGAGAGATAGAAATCATTCGTCCCTTCTTGCATTTTCAGAAAAAAGACTTTCCTTCAATTTTTCACTTTGAAGATACATCAAATAAGGAAAATCATTATTTTCGAAATCGTATTCGAAACTCTTATTTACCAGAATTAGAGAAAGAAAATCCTAGATTTAGAGATGCAATCTTAAGTATTGGAAATGAAATTTTAGATTATGACTTAGCTATAGCTGAATTATCTAATAATATTGATGTAGAAAATTTAGATCAGCTATTGTCTTACTCTGAGTCTACACAAAGAGTTTTACTTCAAACTTATCTGAATCGTTTTCCAGATTTGAATCTTACAAAAGCGCAGTTTGCTGAAGTTCGGCAAATTTTAAAAACTAAAAGCCAGTATCGTCATCTGCTTAAAAATGGCTATGAATTGATAAAAGAGTATCAACAGTTTCAGATTTGTAAAATCAGTCCGCAGGCTGATGAAAAGGAAGATGAACTTGTGTTACACTATCAAAATCAGGTATCTTATCAAGGTTATTTATTTTCCTTTGGACTTCCATTAGAAGGTGAATCAATTCAACGAATACCTGTTTCACGGGAAACATCAATACTCATTCGTCATCGAAAAAGAGGAGATTTTTTGATTCAAAATGGGCATAGAAAAAAACTCAGACGTCTATTTATTGATTTGAAAATCCCTATGGAAAAGCGAAAATCTGCTCTGATTATTGAGCAATTTGGTGAAATTGTCTCAATTTTGGGAATTGCGACTAGTGATTTGAGTAAAAACACGAAAAATGATATAATGAACACTGTACTTTATATAGAAAAAATAGATAGGTAAAAAAATGTTAGAAAACGATATTAAAAAAATCCTCGTTTCACACGATGAAATTACAGAAGCTGCTAAAAAATTAGGTGCTCAATTAACTAAGGACTATGCAGGAAAAAATCCAATCTTGGTTGGGATTTTAAAAGGATCTATTCCTTTTATGGCTGAATTGGTCAAACATATTGATACACATATTGAAATGGACTTCATGATGGTTTCTAGCTACCATGGTGGAACAGCAAGTAGTGGTGTCATCAATATCAAGCAAGATGTAACTCAAGATATTAAAGGAAGACATGTTCTATTTGTAGAGGATATCATTGATACAGGTCAAACTTTGAAGAATTTGCGAGATATGTTTATTGCAAGAGATGCAGCTTCTGTTAAGATTGCAACTTTATTGGATAAACCAGAGGGACGTGTTGTAGAAATTGAGGCAGACTATACCTGCTTTACTATCCCAAATGAGTTTGTAGTAGGTTATGGTTTAGACTACAAAGAAAATTATCGTAATCTTCCTTATGTTGGAGTATTGAAAGAAGAAGTGTATTCAAATTAGAAAGAACAATTTTTAATGAAAAAACAAAATAATGGTTTAATTAAAAATCCATTTCTATGGTTATTACTTATTTTTTTCCTAGTTACAGCTTACCAGTATTTTAGTACAGGTAGTGTTGCAGGGAAAAGTGAGCAAATTAATTATACAGAATTGGTAAAAGAAATTACCGATGACAATGTAAAAGAATTAACCTACCAACCAAATGGTAGTGTTATCGAAGTTTCGGGTGTCTATAAAAATCCTAAAACAAGTAAAGAAGAAACAGGCATTCAGTTCTTTTCTCCATCTGTTACAACAGTAGAGAAATTTTCAAGTATTATTCTTCCCTCTGATACTACAGTATCAGAATTGCAAAAACTTGCTTCGGACCATAAAGCAGAAGTAACTATTAAGCATGAAAGTTCAAGTGGTATGTGGATTAATCTACTCGTATCCATTGTGCCATTTGGAATTCTATTCTTCTTCCTATTCTCTATGATGGGAAATATGGGGGGAGGCAATGGTCGTAACCCAATGAGTTTTGGACGTAGTAAGGCTAAAGCTGCAAATAAAGAAGATATTAAAGTAAGATTTTCAGATGTTGCTGGAGCTGAGGAAGAAAAACAAGAACTAGTTGAAGTTGTTGAATTCTTAAAAGATCCAAAACGATTTACAAAACTTGGAGCCCGGATTCCAGCAGGTGTTCTTTTGGAGGGACCTCCGGGAACAGGTAAGACATTGCTTGCTAAGGCAGTCGCCGGAGAAGCAGGCGTTCCATTCTTTAGTATCTCAGGTTCTGACTTTGTAGAAATGTTTGTCGGAGTTGGAGCTAGTCGTGTTCGTTCTCTTTTTGAAGATGCCAAAAAAGCAGCGCCAGCTATTATCTTTATCGATGAAATTGATGCTGTCGGACGTCAACGTGGAGTTGGTTTAGGCGGAGGTAATGACGAACGTGAACAAACCTTGAACCAACTCTTGATTGAGATGGATGGTTTTGAGGGAAATGAAGGGATTATCGTCATCG
The DNA here is from genome assembly GCF_013277145.1 of Streptococcus sp. 3705. Classification (GTDB taxonomy): domain Bacteria; phylum Bacillota; class Bacilli; order Lactobacillales; family Streptococcaceae; genus Streptococcus. Next base: position 128,704 of record NZ_VMMJ01000010.1, read on the forward strand.
CTGCTACAAACCGTTCAGATGTACTTGACCCTGCCCTTCTGCGTCCAGGACGTTTTGATAGAAAAGTATTGGTTGGCCGTCCTGATGTCAAAGGTCGTGAAGCAATCTTGAAAGTTCATGCTAAGAACAAGCCTTTAGCAGAAGATGTTGATTTGAAATTAGTTGCTCAACAAACTCCAAGCTTTGTTGGTGCTGATTTAGAGAATGTCTTGAATGAAGCAGCCTTGGTTGCCGCTCGTCGCAATAAATCGATAATTGATGCTTCAGATATTGATGAAGCAGAAGATAGAGTGATTGCTGGACCTTCTAAGAAAGATAAGACAGTTTCACAAAAAGAACGTGAATTGGTTGCCTACCATGAGGCAGGACATACCATTGTTGGTCTAGTCTTGTCGAATGCCCGTGTTGTTCATAAGGTTACAATTGTACCAAGAGGTCGTGCAGGTGGTTACATGATTGCACTTCCTAAGGAAGATCAAATGCTTCTATCTAAAGAAGATATGAAAGAGCAATTGGCTGGCTTAATGGGTGGACGTGTAGCTGAAGAAATTATCTTTAATGTCCAAACTACAGGAGCTTCAAACGACTTTGAACAAGCGACACAAATGGCGCGTGCAATGGTTACAGAGTACGGTATGAGTGAAAAACTTGGCCCAGTACAATATGAAGGAAATCATGCTATGTTTGGTGCACAGAGTCCTCAAAAATCAATTTCAGAACAAACAGCTTATGAAATTGACGAAGAGGTTCGTTCATTATTAAATGAAGCACGAAATAAAGCTGCTGAAATCATCCAATCAAATCGTGAAACTCATAAGTTGATTGCAGAAGCATTATTGAAATATGAAACATTGGATAGTACACAAATTAAAGCTCTTTATGAAACAGGAAAGATGCCTGAAACCGTAGAAGAGGAGTCTCATGCATTATCTTATGATGAAGTAAAGTCAAAAATGAATGACGAAAAATAACCCAAAGAGAGGCTTGTCCTCTCTTTTTTGTGCAGTTGAGGATCTAAAGGGTGCAGAATGGAGGAAATGTGCCAAAAGTGTTTCTGAATCTGTTAGACTGTATCTAGAAAGGGGAAGATTATGCTTAAAAAAATGTATGAAGAAGTCCAAGGAATTGTATACAAGTGTAGAAATGAATATTACCTTCATTTGTGGGAGCTATCGGATTGGGACCAAGAGGGCATGATATGTCTACATGAATTGATTAGTAGAGAAGAAGGGCTGGTAGAAGATATCCCTCGTTTAAGGAAATATTTCAAAACAAAATTCCGGAATCGAATTTTAGATTATCTCCGTAAGCAGGAAAGCCACAAACGAAGATATAATAAAGAACCTTATGAAGAAGTGGGTGAGATAAGTCATCGTATAAGTGAGGGCGGTCTGTGGCTAGATGACTATTATCTCTTTCATGAAACCCTAAGAGATTATAGAAACAAACAAACTAAAGAGCAACAAGAAGAGTTAGAACGCGTCTTAAGGGATGAACGCTTCCGAGGGCGTCAAAGAGTGCTAAAGGACTTACGTATTGTGTTTAAAGAGTTTGACATCCGTACCCACTAGGAAGTCATGCAAAAAAGGTAAATTCCCAAACTAACTTCCACCGCTAATCCAAGTGGAAGTTAGTCTGATAAAAATCCTAAAAACCAGTGGAAATCCGTGTCAGGGTAAGTTCCACTGGTTTTAATCATGCTTTATTTCATCGTTTTTGTAGCCGAAAGGAATCGAAAAAAAGAGCGCACAAAATCCCGTCATCTGAAAGCGTTTCAGATTAAGTTCCGCTATGGTGGAAGTTAGTGTGAGACGTTTGAATAGGGTTTTAGGTTAGTTTTTAGAACTTATGTTGGAGTAATGTAGACGACTGACAGACGTCTTCTGCAGGTATTTTAGAAATGCCGAGAAGCTTAGGAATCTCTTCTCCATAGGTAAATGCAAAGAGCTCATAGGCTGACTTTCCATTCAAAGCAGCACGTTTGACGCTGTTGACATGCGAACAAACGAGATTGATATCCTCTTGAGTTAAGTTGTCAAAAGAAGTTCCTTTAGGTAGAATATCGCGAATCAGCGTGTGATTTTTCTCAATTCTCCCTTTCTGGTCAGAGCGATTAGGGTTACAAAAGAAGAGTTTACTCTCTCCTCGCACATCCATTTCGATATCATCGACCCTGGCAAACTCTCCTCCATTATCGGTAAGAATGACAGGAAAGAGTTGGAAGAAATCTTTGTCAGCTTGGTGAAGAGTGTTCTTGATGTCATAGAGGTGTTTGGTAACCTCAAGGGCAGTTTTATTATCCAGCAGTCTAGCGAAGATAAAGTTACAGAAAGATAGATTGAAGGTGAGTAGGACTTTACCTCCCATTCTGCCCATAACTGTATCCATTTCCAACCAAGAGTCTAGTTGCTTAAGAGCTAAATAATTTAGGAAATCCTCATAGGAGCGGCCTTTCTTAGCTTCTTTAGGGATGGAAGGTAGCTTACTTTTCCGTCTTTCTTTGAATTTAACGGCTCTGGTTAGGTCAATAGGAGCGATAGATAGGTATCCTTTTCGGATGTGTCGATAGACAGTTGAGGAGCTGACATCGAGGTTGTGAGTTTTGAGGATATGATAGATGTGTTGTCCCTTTTTAACACCATCAGAAATGACTTTGTCCATTTCCCAGAAGGTCTTGGAATTGAGGGGAGTTCCTTCACGAGATTCAACAAGAGTTTGTTCGTACTGTTTTTGAGCTTGTTTAGCGAGGTATAAAATCTTCTTATAGCCACAATT
>NZ_VMMJ01000011.1:0-48580 GCF_013277145.1 Streptococcus sp. 3705
CTGCAACCCCTAAACCAAGTACTGCAGCAGTTTTCATAATTAGGGGCTTTTTCATCCTTATCTCCTTTATTTTTGATTGAATTGATTAAACAGTAAAAAATCCCCTTTTTGGATATTTCTACCGAAAACAATAGAATTTTTCCCCCCCCCCCCCCCGACTTTTCCTAAAAAATTTACTAAAAACAGTAGTTTTTCCCAAAAATGGAGAAATTTAAGTTATAATAAAACCAATAAAACTCAAGGAGACTATCATGGAATTCAAACACTATGGAGAAATTATCCACAAAATCCGTCAAGATCGCAATATGAGCCTTAAAGAGGCTGCTGGAGATGCCATTACTCCCAACAACCTTAGTCGCTTTGAAAAAGGACTCGCTACTGTTAAAGTAAATACATTTTTTGAAGTTTTAAACAATTTTAATTTAGATGGATACGACTATGTAGAAATTTTTCATATTCAAGATAAGAATTCCCTAAGAGCAAGAGAAATTATACATGCATTGTCTAAAAATGATAAAATAAAAGCTAGACAAATACTGGGAAAGAAAAGTGACTGGGGAAATGTCATAGAGTATTACATACTAAAATTAGATATTTTTAGAATGGAGAATACAAGGGATGAATCGACTCCTGATGTAGTAGAAGCTATTAATTACTTGGTCAACTATATGTTTAGTATTGATACTCTTTATATTCGTGATTTTCTTATTATTGAACTTCTTCTTACATTTGATGGGCAATATTTTGAGTTAAAATTCCTTGAATACCTCGAAAAGCTAATTGTCAAAGGATTAGAAGAAACTAAACATATGTCTGAATCATTTTCTCACAGATATACTCAAACTGGAACGTTTTTAGTTAGAACATATTCTCGCTATGGATACTACGATAAAGCAGAAAAGCTCATCTATAAGTTGAAGATAGCACTATCTGAAATATTCTATTATGAGTTTTCAGTATTTCAACTATTTTATTTAAACATATATGAAGTTTTCAATCTACTTCGACAAAACAATCCTAAGGCTATTGAACGAGCTAATGCTCTTCTTCATTACATTGATGCTCAAAACGACCTCTTTCCATTACCAAATATGATTACAATTAAAAATTCATTTACCCAAGAAGTTCAACGACTGAATAAAACTGGCATTCCATTCCCTATGGAAGATGAAGAATAACTATCAACATCAATAAACAACAAAATGTGTGCAACTTTAAAGCACCAAAGTCACTTGACTCTGGTGCTTTTTGACTTGATTCTAAAGAAAAAACCCACCAAGCTAAGTTGATGAGTTTCAAATCTATTTTCTAAATTTCCACTGGCTATAAATACCAAAACCGATAATCCAGATAGCTGAGCCGATTGCTCCGACAAATGTAGACTCTTGTAAAAAGAGGGTTACAAAGACAAAGGCAAAGAAGAGCATGGTTAAAGGATTTAAGAAACGATAATGGGGCATGAGATAGCCATCCGCCATAAAGTCTGGTGACTTGCGGTATTTAAGGTGAGCCACCATGATCAAGATATAAATGGCAATATAGACACCTGATGATGATGCCGTAATCAAGGCAAAGGCATCCGAAACTCCTGGCAGGACGTTGATAAAGGCTGCTAGGGCAATCAAAATCGCTGAGGCGATGATGGCATTTTGTGGCACATTGTGGCGAGAAAGAGTATCTGCCTTGATAGCCTTTAGGAAGCGATTTGGCGAATCATGAGCAATCTGATACAAATGGCGCCCTGTTGAATAAAGCGTTGAGTTAAGAGCAGATGCTGCTGAGGTCAAAACAACGAAGTTAATCAAGGCTGCTGCCCACTTGACACCGGCCAATTCAAATACTGTTACAAAAGGAGAATCAGCTGAGGCAAGTTCACGCCATGGAATGATAGCCATGATGGATAAGAGGGCACCACCGTAGAAAAAGGCGATACGCAAAGGAATTTCCTTAACGGCTTTTGGCAAGACCTGACGTGGATTTTTGGTTTCAGAAGTTGTGACCCCGATAAACTCAATCATAAGATATGCAAAGAACACCATCTGGAAGGCCATGACAAAGTTCACTCCACCATTTGGGAAGAGGGAGAAATTGTCAGCAATATTGGCCAAACTTGCTACTCCATGAGGTGTCTTAAAGCCTGTCAAGACCATAAAGACTCCTGTTGCAATCATAGCTAAAATAGCCACAATCTTGACCATCGCAAACCAAAACTCAACTTCCCCAAAGAGCTTCACCGCAATCAGATTGACCAAGGCTAGAATGGTCAAAAATCCAATCTCAATCATCCAACTCGGCCAAGTTGGGAACCAAAATTGCACATAATGTGCGATAGCAGTGATTTCCGCCATACCGATAAAGACAACGGATAGCCAGTAAGACCATACTGAGAAATAGCCCCAGCCCTTACCCAAATGGCGCGTGATAAAGTTGATAAAGGTATGTTGCTCAGGGTCTTGGTAGAGCATTTCCCCAACAGCACGCATCATGAGGAACATGAAGGCCCCCGTAATCATATAAATCAGTACAATGGAAGGACCTGTTAGGCTAATAGAGCGACCTGCTCCCAAAAAGAGTCCTGTTCCGATTGTTCCAGCGATGGCCATAACCTGCACATGACGATTGGTCAGACCACGCTCCATCTTATTTTTCTTCTTTGAACTCATATAGTCTCCAATTCAATTCAATTTATACTCAATGAAAATCAAAGAGCAAACTAGAAAGCTAGCCGTACGTTGCTCAAAACACTGTTTTGAGGTTGTAGACAGAACTGACGAAGTCAGCTCAAAACATGGTTTTGAGGTTGTGGATGAAACTGACGAAGTCAGTAACCATACATACGGCAAGGCGACGCTGACGTGGTTTGAAGAGATTTTCGAAGAGTAGCAAAATGGAAAAAGGAGTGAGTGAAGCGCATCGCCTCCCCACTCCTTTTTTCTGTTTTTAGGCTGTTTTTTCAACCTTCAAGATTTTTACATCATAGCTACCAACAGGTGTTTCAATGGTTGCTGTGTCACCTGTTTTCTTGCCAATCAAGGCTTGTCCAATTGGGCTTTCATTTGAAACTTTACCTGCAAAGGCATCCGCACCCGCTGAACCTACAATAATATAAACTTCTTCTTCGTCCTCACCAATTTCTTGGATGGTGACTGTTTTACCAATCGCTACTTCGTCTTGGGCAACTGCGTCGCTATTGACGATTTCAGCATAGCGGATTTTTGTTTCCAAGCTAGAGATTTGTCCTTCAACAAAGGCTTGTTCATCCTTAGCTGCTTCGTACTCACTGTTTTCTGAAAGGTCACCGTATGAACGGGCAATCTTAATGCGTTCTACCACTTCTGGACGGCGGACCAATTTCAATTCTTCTAATTCTTTTTCAAGTTTTTCCTTTTCCTCAAGGGTCATAGGATATGTTTTTTCTGCCATTTTTCTCAACTTTCTTCTGATGATATTTTCGAAAGAAAATTATGTGAAGTATCACATAATTTTAGTTTGTTTGGTTTAATTTGCTGTTGACATGTTCAGCAACATTGCGATCGTGGTCTTCTTGATTGTTAGCATAGTAGACCTTGCCATCTGTGACATCTGCTACAAAGTAGAGGTTATCGCTCTTAGTTTGATTGATGCTTGACTCAATCGCATCCAGACTTGGACTATCGACTGGACCAGGCATGAGACCTACATTTTTATAAACATTATAAGGTGAATCAATGTTGGTATCAATCGCAACATCCTCAGCTAGGCTGATATTTTGCCCCAGTTTTCCTTGGGCATACAAGATTGCAATATTACTTTGAAGTGGCATATCACGATTCAAACGATTGTAGAATACACCTGCAATGAGCTTACGATCTTCTGTCTTGGCACCTTCTTTTTCGACCAAGGAAGCAATGGTCAACAACTCATTGACAGTCAAGTTTTTAGATTTGATAGTACTATAGTAAGGAGATAGGTTCTTATCCATAGCAGCTAACATCTCATCAATCAAGCTCTCAATAGTTGTGCTTTCCTTGATAGAGTATGTAGCTGGGAAAAGGTATCCTTCCAAACGATAACGCGCACCGCTGTCTTTTGTAGGCAAGCTTTCAAGTAGACTCAGATATTTGGCAACTTCTTGACTGATAAACGTCTCATCTTGAACTTTTGCCAAGAAAGCCTCCGCTGTCAAAGGCTCTTTGAAGTCACCTTGCAATTGACCCACAGCTTGAGCAATTTGATCAATCGTATAACCTTCTGGAATTGTCAAAGTCGCAAGGACAGGTTCCTGTGGTTCAGCTGTTCCACCTTTTTGCAACTCTTTGAGTAAGTCTTCTGTACTCATACTCTTTTGCAAATTGTAGTAACCTGCTTTCAAATCGGTATAATTTTTATACTTGGCATAAAAGCTAAAAATCAGACCATGCTTTACCAAACCAGCTTTTTCAAGCGTCGTACCGATTTCTTGAACGTTTGAACCTTCTGGAATTCCAACCGTCACATATTGTTTCGATGAAGCATCCACAGGCTGTAAAGATGACTGAACATACTGGTAACCAAAGTAACCACCTGCTGAGAGCAAGGCAAGGAATACAAGGAATGAAATCACAAAGGCTTTCACATGTGACTTCTTCTCTTTCTTAGGCTTAACAGGTTTTACTCCTTCTCTACGGCTACGACGTGGTGTATCGCTGATGATATCCACTGTTTCTGTAGCAGGCATAGGTGTTTCTGGACCTGCTTGTTCTGCTTTTTTCTCTGCCGTCTTATAGGAAACAGCTACCCTTGTTGGGGTTTCATTGTATTCTCTTTCAAGTTTCTTAGGTCTAACAGGACCTGGTCCTGGTCTTGAACCACTTTCTTCCGCTGGAGAAGAAGGTGCATCTTGACTTGGATGACTTGGAACACCAGGAGTTTCTCTTTGAATCTCATCTGCTGGAGAAGCTGGTACATCTTGACTTGGGTGAGTCGGCACGGTAGGAGCTTTTCTCATAATCTCCTCTACCGTTGACAAGGAATCAGCCATGAGTTCTTCAGCTGAAGGTTCATTTGCAGGAGTGCGAACTACTGCCTCATCTTCTTTCAGAACTTCATCATAGCCTTTTACTTTTTCTAAATCTCTCAGAATCTGCTCTTTAAAGCTTAATTTCTCTTCTTCTCTTGACTTTTCACTCAAAAGTTTTTCCTCCTTGTTGACAATCCATAATATTATATCTTAAAAGTCCAAGAAAAGCAACCTATGATACTTTTCCTGGCTTATTTTTTCGTTTCCCAGACCATATCATACCAGGTTTCCCCTGCAAAGGTTGACTGGGACAGACCTTCATTGACAAATCCATGCTTTTCATAGTAGGCGATGAGATAGTCATGACAGGTTAGGTTAATGCCTTCTCTCTCATCTTCAAGAGCCAGGTCTTTCAAGGCTGTTAGCAATTGCTGACCCAGTCCTATCCCCTGGGCCTCTTTGGCAATAGAAAGACAGGTCACAGAGATATAACCACCAGGCTCATGACTATAATCTTCTATCTCTTCTGTAAAAGACTGGTCTTGCAGATAGCGGTGAGGGACAACTGGCCCTTCGATATAACCCATGATTCTACCTTCTTTTTCCGCAACCAGAAACGAGGTCTGAATTTCTCGCAAATGTGCTTCAAAAACAGAGCGAGGAATGGCTTCTTCAATCGAGAAATTTTCTAGTTCAATATCAACAATCCGATCCAAATCTTCTAATCTTGCTTGTCTGATTTTCATTGTGCCTCCAGATAAAAGGGATTAAACCAAATCATACTAAAACCCTGGCTAGTTGCATAAAGGGAAGTTTCTTCATCAATAAAACCGTTCATTTCAAAGTATGAAAGCAACTCATCAGGACTCTTCAAACGAATCCCTTTGTAATCCAGCTCAACTGCTACCTCTTTCAAGGCTGCAAGAAGAAGTGTTCCCAAGCCCTGTCTCCGATGGTCAGCCTCGATAATTAAAGAATGTATTTTTAGACATTGCGGATTGTCTGACTGGGGACTTGATAAAATATAGCCTAAAAGTTGATTTTCATCCCTAGCTAGAAGAAAGGTATCCGCACACTTACGGATACTTTCTTCTAAGATATGGGAAGGTTGCTGCTTTTCAGCTGGAAAAGATGTGGCCTGAAGTGCCACTACCTCAGCTAAATCAGACTGACTTGCTTGAATGATCTTAATTGGAATTTCCATAAGAATATCCTACTGAACATTGCTTGTCAAGTTAGACAAGAGACGCTCGAACGAATACTCATAGGTTTGGATATCTCCTGCTCCCATAAAGACATAGACAGCATTATCGTGGTCTAGGAGGGGAGAAACATTTTCAACAGTGATCACTTGGTGTTTTTTGTTGATTTTTTTGGCTAGGTCTTCTACCTTGACATCTCCATGGTCTACTTCACGAGCAGATCCATAGATTTGCGCTAGGTAAACAGCATCCGCTTGGTTCAAAGCGTGAGCAAATTCGTCCAACAAGGCAATGGTTCTTGTAAAGGTATGCGGTTGGAAGACTGCTACAATTTCCTTGCTTGGGTATTTCTGACGAGCCGCATCCAAGGTCGCAATAATTTCTGTTGGATGGTGGGCAAAGTCATCGATAATCACTGTGTCATTGACAATTTTCTCAGTGAAACGACGCTTAACACCGGCAAATGTTTTCAAGTGCTCACGCACCAAGTTCAAATCAAATCCTGCTGTGTAAAGAAGACCAATAACGGCTGTCGCATTCATGATATTGTGACGACCAAAGGTTGGGATGTGGAATTGCCCCAAGTCTTGTCCACGGAAATGAACGGTGAAGGTTGAACCAGTTGTTGAACGAAGAAGCTCACTAGCTACAAAATCATTACCCTCAGCTTCAAAACCATAATAATAAATCGGAGCATTAGCCGTAATCTTACGCAATTCTGCATCTTCACCATAGACAAAAAGACCCTTGGTAATTTGTTTGGCATAGTCGTTAAAGGCATTGAAAACATCCTCGAGACTTGTGAAATAATCTGGATGGTCAAAGTCAATGTTGGTGATAATAGAGTATTCTGGATGATAAGGCATAAAGTGACGCTCATATTCGTCAGATTCAAAGACAAAATATTTGGCATTGGCCGAACCACGACCTGTCCCATCCCCAATCAAGAAGCTAGTGTCTGTGATGTGAGACAAGACATGAGATAACATACCTGTCGTTGAAGTTTTTCCATGCGCTCCAGCTACTCCCATGCTAACAAAGTCACGCATAAAGCTACCTAGAAATTCATGGTAACGTTTGTAGCTGATACCATTTTGGTCTGCATAGGCAATTTCGACATTGTTATCTGGACGAAAGGCATTTCCAGCGATAATTTCCATATCACCGTCTAGGTTCTTTTCATCAAAAGGAAGAATGGTAATTCCTGCCTGCTCAAGACCACGTTGAGTAAAGTAGTACTTTTCAACATCTGATCCCTGTACCTTATGCCCCATTTGGTGCAACATCAAGGCCAAGGCACTCATCCCTGATCCCTTAATTCCGATAAAATGATATGTCTTTGGCATGTTTTCTCCCCTATTCTGTAATTCTGGTCAGATTCAATTCTTGGGCAACCCGACGTTCTTGTTCTGTTTGTTTACTTTTTTTATTGTAGATTTGGCTCTTCTTTAGAAAATCATAGTTGTTTTTCTTTGGAGCAGGTGCTGACACTTCTTCATTCTTGGTAGGGATAGAATGAACTTCTTCCGCCAAGATGTACTGAGACTGGGTCAATTTTTGGCTATATTTGACAAATTCACCAGGATTTTCCTTTTGGAAAGGCGCTGTCGGTTGATTGCCCTGTCTAAGAAGGACTGATTTAGAATGACGTCTCGTACGGCTGAAATCCTGAGTTAGATAGTTAGCTGAGCGTTTCTTTTTCAAGTCTGCACGCGCTTCTTCACGTGCCACCTCTGCATAGCTCTTTCCTTCTTTTTTAACCCCTAAAGGAGCCTTTTTAGGTTTCTCGACTTGCTTTTCAATCGGTTTGACTGGCGCCTCTTCAGTAATAGGAGCCCATTCTAAATAATTTTTATCCCGATACTCACCCTTGATATTACTGATCAGATCAGACTCATCATACAAGTTCATGACTGGCATTTCAGTCAACATGACCTCGTCATCTGACACCAATGGAAATCGTTCTTGTTTCATTTTCTATTTCCTTTCAACACTTCATTATAGCGTATTGTCTTGATTTTTCAAGTGCTGGCTTCAGAAATTCCCAAAATTTCTCTAATTTCTGCTAGGGTCAGACTGCCACGTGACTCTGTGCCATCCAATACTTGTGACACCAGATGTTTCTTTTGTTCTTGGAGTTCCTGGATTTTTTCTTCAATGGTTCCCTTGGTTACCAAGCGATAGACCTCAACCGTTTCTTCCTGTCCCATCCGATGGGCACGGCCAATGGCTTGCGCTTCCACCGCAGGATTCCACCAAAGGTCGACCAAGATAACCGTATCAGCACCTGTCAGGTTCAGACCGACACCACCAGCCTTGAGGGAAATCAGAAAGGCATCTCTTTCCCCTTGGTTAAAGGCCTTGGTCATATCTTGTCTTTCCTTGGCTGGGGTTGAACCCGTAATTTTAAAGGAAGTCATGCCCAAGTCTGGCAGTTCTTGTTCAATTTTCTCCAACATTCCCTTGAACTGCGAGAAAAGCAAGACACGGTGTCCGCCGTCTGCCACCTGTAGCAGCAGGTCTCGGAGACTATCCAGTTTGCCGCTGGCTCCCTGATAATCTTCCATAAAGAGGGCAGGGGTATCACAGATTTGGCGCAAGCGCATCAGACCAGACAAGATTTCCACACGACTTCGCTGAAATTCCTGATCTGATACTTGAGCCAGACGGTCCCGCATCTGTTGCAACTGGGCTAGGTAGATAGCCTTTTGCTGGTCTTCCAGTTCATTTTTATAAACCACTTCGATTAAGTCTGGTAATTCAGTCAGCACTTCTTCTTTCTTGCGCCTCATAACGAAAGGCTTGATAAACTGAGCCACTCGCTCGGCTGGCAATTTCATAAATTCTTTCTTGCTTGGCAAAAGTCCTGGCATGACGATTTGGAAAATAGACCACAGCTCACCCAGATGGTTTTCAATCGGAGTTCCGGACAAGGCAAAGACTGACGGCACCACAAATTGTCTCAAGGTCTGGGCAATCTTGGTCTGGGCGTTCTTCATGACCTGAGCCTCATCTAAGCAAAGGAAGTCAAAGGCCATCCCCTGATAAAGCTCACTGTCCTGACGGAAGGTAGCATAGCTTGTCACAAAGATTTGATGGCTCTCAGCAAGAATCTCTTCACGACTAGCTTTCAAACCATGAACAACAGCCACATCTAACTGTGGGGCAAATTTTTGAAACTCATCTGCCCAGTTGTAAATCAAACCTGACGGAGCTAAAATCAAGACCCGACTTTCTTTTGTCACTTGACTGGTCAAAAAAGCAATGGTCTGAAGGGTTTTCCCCAAACCCATATCATCAGCCAAAATCCCACCAAAACCATAATGATGGAGCATTTGCAGCCAGCCGATTCCCTTTTCCTGATAATCTCGCAAATCAGCCTGAACCTGAGTTGCTTGTCGAGGAAAGTCCTCTGGATGCGTCAAATCCTGGGCCAGATTCTGGAATTCTTGTGAAAAAGAAACACGGTCTCGCCCTTCAAAGAGATGGGCTAAACTGTAGGCCAATGATTTCCGAGCCTGCAAGGAGCCATCTTTTAATTCGAATTGTCCTAGCTCCTGTAAATTTTGGCGAATTTTCTTGGTTTCTTCATCAAAAAAGTAGACTTGATTAGACGAATCAATGTAAAAATCCTTGTTGGCAACCAAGGCCTGCATGGCTTGGTCAATTTCCTCTTGGGCAATATCTTGAAAATCAAACTGGATTTCCAAGAGACCTCCCTTGGAAGCAATCTGCACTTGAGGACTCGCTAAGCTATAAAGCTCTTCTAGCTTGTCTGATAGGTCAACATGACCGAGTTTTTCAAAGACTGGAATGATTTCGTGAAAGAAATGATAGACAGACTCGGCTTTTAAGGCCTGACGCCAAGATTGAAAATCTGCTTCAAAACCTGCTGCCAAACAGACTTGGAAAACTCTTTCTTCTAAGTCAGCATCACTCGAAAATGGTAATTCTTCTAACTCTTGTCGGCTAGATACCTGCCTATCCCCATAATCAAACTGAATTTCTAAACGAATCCGATTATCTTCTTCCCTGTCAAAGTAAAAAGAGGTCGCAAAGGATTTGATTTGTAGACGTTCTGGAGCTGAAACGCTGCCCATCTGGCCAAAGAGCGCTAGACAAGAAGCCAACTTATCTCGGTCACTGCTATCAAATTGCAGGTATTTCTTGCCATGCTGATCCAAAGGCAACGCTTTGATTTCCTTGAGAAGACGCATCTGCTGGTCTGTCAGAAAATAAACCTGTCCTTTATGGAAAAGCACAACTCCCTGATAAAAGACATTGACCCTAGGACTCTCACTGATTTCCATTTCAAAATAATCCGAGTATTCTGTTACTGTAAAGGCAAATAGATTGGCATCAGCATGCATATCCTGAAAAAGCAGAGTCTGATAGCTATCCACTTGATGGTCAAATTGAAAATGCGGCAAGGTCATCAGTAAATTCACACCCTGCTCAAAAAAGGTCAGAGGGAAAAAGAGGTGCCGACCTTGGTTTTGGAAAAAGAGGTCTGGAGCCTGTCCTTCCTCCATCAGTCCTCGCAAGAAAGTCAGAAGTTCTTGGCTAGCCTCATCAAAGGCTTCCCAAGAAAGAGACTCCTCATAAATCTTGCCAATCATATAAGACTTTCTCTGCTCGACAATCCTTAAAAAGAGTGGAATATCCCGAATGACATAGTATTTTTGGCTATTGATTTGGCCGATTCTCAGAGTCCACAAGATATGATTGGTCCCTGCTTCCACCTGCCCCACAGCCGATAATTCATAGGCACGTTCTGATTTTGGAGACAAGATTCGGTCCAAAAATTTGCCACCCAAGGTCACCTTGGTTTCAACGGCCTCTTTTTCTTCGTGACCTTCTTCCATACTCTGCAAGATTTCCTGACCACGCTCATCATTTTTTAGAAAATGCTCCAGCGCTGCCAAATGCACACAGTAGCTCCTCTTTTGGAAAAAATCACAGGCACAAAAAACCAAATCATCCTCTAAACTATAGCGCAGTTCTTCTTCTGCAACGCGAGCGTAGAGCCGATTGTTCTTTTCCTTGATGATGTCAACCTTACCAGTTTCATAAAGGGCAACGCCTTCGATACGGACTTTCCCCGGAATCAATTTAGCCATATTTTTACCTTTACCTTATCTTTTTATTATACCATATTTTCCCCTATGAAAATAGCCTTCTAGGATGACTTTTCTCCTAGAAGGCTGGATTTTTAACGTTTGGCAAAAGTCGTCACAATCCGCTGACAAACTTCTTGCAGCAGGGATTTAGGCATGGCTACATTGAGGCGGGCATGGAGACTTCCTTCCTCTCCATAATCCGAACCAGGGTTGAGGATAACCTTAGCTTCATTTCTCAACAGCTCTTGCAATGTTTCATCAGTCAGGTCATAGGCTGAAAAATCAAGCCAAATCAAGTAGGTTCCTTGCGGTTTCATGACCCTAATTTTAGTCTCTTTTCCAAATAAATCTACCACATAATTGATGTGGTCTTCAAAGACTTGCTTGAGTTCCTCTAACCAATCCTTCCCATAGCGATAGGCAGCTTCTGTCGCCAAATAACCCAAGCCTGAAATTTCATGCTGATTATTGGTCAACTGGCGTTTCTGGAAAGCCAGTCTCAACTTAGGATTTTCAATAACTGCATATGAATTTTTTGTCCCAGCAATATTAAAGGTTTTAGTGGCACTGGTCAAGACGATCGCAAATTCTTTAAAGTCAGGATTGATGGTATTGAAGGAATGATGCTTGTGACCAAAGAGGGCCAAATCTTGGTGAATCTCATCTGAAACCAAGAAAACACCGTGTTTTTGGCAGAGTTGGCCAATCTTCTCCAAGACTTCTTTTTCCCACACACGTCCACCAGGATTGTGAGGGTTGCAAAGAATATAGAGTTTGACCTCCTCTTCCACCAAATCCTTTTCAAGTCGGTCAAAGTCAATCTCAAACAGACCATCCTTTTCCACCAAAGAATTGGTAATCAATCTACGGTTGTTCAACTTGACACTGCGAGCAAAGGGTGGATAGACAGGTGTGTTAATCAAAACCGCCTCGCCTTCTTTTGTAAAGGCTTGAATAGCTGTTGAGATGGCTGGTACCACACCCTCGATAAAGACAAGAGCCTCTTTGTCAAAGTGGTAGCCGTGTTGTGTGGCTTCCCACTTTTGAACTTCCTTAATTAACTCTTCACTGGCATAGGTATAGCCATAAACCAGTTGATCAGCGTAAGTTTGCACAGCTTGGCGAATTTCAGGCAAGACTACAAAGTCCATATCCGCTATCCAAGCTGGTAGGACTTCACTATCCGTTTCTGCTTCTTTCCATTTATAGGTATGGTGCCCTAAACGATTGGGCAGGCTTGTAAAATCATATTTTCCCATCTTTGTCTTATCCTTCCAAGGCTTGACGCAAATCTGCAATCAAATCTCTAGCATCCTCAATCCCAATTGACAAGCGCAAGAGGTCATCTGTCAAACCATAAGAATGGCGCACTTCTGCTGGAATATCAGCGTGAGTTTGGGTCGTTGGATAGGTAATGAGACTTTCCACTCCACCCAAACTTTCCGCAAAAGAGAAGACCTTGAGACTGTTCAAAATATGAGGAATGCGTGTTTCATCGGTTACTTTAAAGGAAATCATGCCCCCACGACCAGTGTAGAGAACTTCCTTAACTGCTGGGGAATCCTTCAAAGAGGCAACCACTTCTTGGGCGTTAGCTGTTGAGCGCTCCATACGAAGAGACAAGGTCTTGAGACCACGAATCAATTGATAACTGTCAAATGGAGACAAGACTGCCCCTGTCGTATTAAGATTGTAAAAGAGCTTCTCGTATAGTTCTAAACTATTAGTCACAACCACTCCAGCCAAGACATCATTGTGCCCTGCTAGATACTTAGTTGCTGAATGAAGAACGATATCTGCTCCATCTTCAATCGGACGTTGGTAGATAGGGCTATAGAAGGTATTATCCACCACCACTTTGGCCCCCTTAGCATGAGCCAATTTTGCCAATTTTTCGATGTCAAATTCCAACATCAAGGGATTGGTTGGAGTTTCGATATAGAGAACATCCACATCCTTTTCTAACTCGGCAATCAACTCTTCTTCTGTGTTGGCATAGGTAAAATGGAAACGGCCTTCCTGCTCCACTTGATTGAACCAGCGGAAAGAACCTCCATAAAGGTCACGGACAGCCAAGACCTTACTTCCTACTGAAAAGACGCTAAAGGCCAGTACAATAGCTGACATACCTGAGCTAGTAGCTAAAGCATAGTCTGCTGACTCAATAGCCGCCAAGACTTCTTCAGCCTTAGTGCGAGTTGGGTTTTTAGTGCGTGTATAGTCAAACCCAGTAGATCGACCAAACTCTGGATGCTGATAGGTCGTTGAAAAATGAAGCGGTGTCACCAAAGCTCCTGTCGCTTCATCTGATTTAATGCCCGCCTGGGCCAAAATTGTGTTAATGTGTAATTCCTTGCTCATACAATTCCTCCAAATCTATAGTAACTATTGTACCACTTATTTTCATCAACTCATTTTCTTCTTTTCAAGAGCTAGTTATAGTTTCAAACTATAGACTTATACTCTTCGAAAATCTCTTCAAACCACGTCAGCGTCGCCTTACCGTAGATATGTGACTGACTTCGTCAGTCTTATCTACAACCTCAAAACCGTGTTTTGAGCAGCTTGCGGCTAGATTCCTAGTTTGCTCTTTGATTTTCATTGAGTATTAGCTAGTAAAGCTAAAAAGAATCCAGAAAAGCTTCCAGATTCTTTTGTGACGATGATTGCTAGAGTTTACTTTGACTGAAAGAAATCGTGTTGGGATAAATAGTCATAATGCTCTTTGTTAAATTGATACTGGCCCACACGCTGACTAATCTGACCGACATCCACGGAAAAAATATAGTCTTCATTTTGATAGTGCCAGTTCAGCCTAACTGTATTCAAGACTGGCTTATAAGTAAAATCTTGAACTTGATTCCAAGACATCTCTACGACTTGATTAGAACAATTTCCAGTTACATCACTGATGTCCATCAAGTAGATCCCCTTAGGTGTGAATGCCAGAATTTTAGGCTTCACACTCGACTGAACATAGTAGGAACCACCTATAATGAAAAAATCAATAAAGGATTTCAACCATGTCTTTTTCTTGAAAGCCATCAGAAAATTCCTTTGTCCTTCAATGCGACAAGTTGAGAGAAATGATTCAATCTGTTTTTCTGTTGCAAACTCCATAATAGCGCCCATGATGTTACCTCCATAACGATTAGTAAATAGGCAGATAAGAACTCTTCACATAAAAGAAGAACTTATCATTTGTTACATTTTATCTTACTTTTTCAGTAAATAACATCCCTCCTATAAAATCATCCTAGCATGTGCATACTTCAATCAACATTGGATAGATTTTCGAAAATAGTTTCTCACGTTTTTGTTATATTTATTATATCATAAATCTAACAAAGAATTTAAAAAATGTAAGTACTTTTCTTCCAAATTTGCTATCATTCTATATAAAAACGACAGTTTCCTTGAAACCATCGTTTTTATTGAAAAATCCTTATTTTACATGTTTTGCCAATTCTTCTTGGGCTTTTTTATTGGATTCTTCTTTTTCTTTCAGCCATTTTTCTTTGGCTTTTTCATATTCGTCTTTTGTGACTGTCTTATCTTGTACTTTGAGGTATTTATAGGATTCAACCCCTTTATTACCAGCCAATGAATATGGTGTTGAGAAAGGAACGATTTTTCTCAATGTTGGTGTTCCACCAAGTGAAACATTTGGAATTGCTAGAGAGCTATCCACCAACCAAGCTTGGGCATCCGCATATTTTTCATAACGTTTAGCCGGATCTTGCTCCTTATTAGCTTCTTCCAACATTTGAGTGTAGACATCCAATCCAACAGCCTTGGCCTTGTCATTGGCTTCACCTGGCTCTATTCCAAGATTTTGCAGAACACCACCATTCTTGACACTAAAGATATCAAGATAGCTAGATGGATCAAGATAGTCCGTACTCCAACCACCATTGTAGAGATCGTAGTCTTTTTGCGCAGCTGTTTGAGCTAGATAACCTGAACTATCATAGTCCTCTGTAGAAAGTAGGTGGACATCAATCACAACATTTTCTGCACCTAAGACAGACTCAATTGATTGCTTCATGGAATTGATTCCTTGAATTTCAGCCTTATTGGTCAACTCTATATTTTTATCTAAGTGGATAGGGAATGTTACCCCCTTAGCTTCTAATTCTTTCTTAGCTTCTGCAAATTTGGCTTTGGCTTTCTCTGGATTGTAGTATGGATCTTGGGCATCCGCGAAGTTGATTCCTTGCCATTCCTTGCCATAATTTACCATCTTAGAGGCTACTACTTCACCAAAGTCTTTTCCCTTGATACTTACGAAGTTTGGAGGAACAACCAAGTTACGCAAAATCTTAGTTGCACCATCTTCTCCTTGAGATTGGGCTCCATAGGCCGTACGGTCATAGGCAAAGTTAATGGCTTGACGGAAGTTTTTATTAAGAACCGCTTCTTGAGTCGATTTCTTTTCAGCATCACTTGTCTTGGAAGTGAATTTATAAGATTGTCTATCCAGATTAAAGTTTAAGAAGTAAGAAGTGGCATCTTGCATGCTATAGACGATATCATCTTTGTATTTTTCTTTAATTCCTTCATAACTTGAACTATTCGGATAGAGACGAGCGTAGCTATAGGCTCCGTCTGTAAAGTTACGAACAAGAGCGTCTTGGTCACTACCATCATAGTAGGTCAATTTGACATCATCTACAAAGACATTTTTAGCATCCCAGTAGTTAGGATTTTTCTTGTATTCGATGACAGATTTTGAAACAAAAGCTTTCATCAAGAAAGGTCCACTGTACAAAATATTAGCAGGGTCTACCTTCCCAAAATCATCCCCTTTTGATTTCAAGAAATCTGCATTGACTGGGAAGAGAATGGTTGAGGTTGTTTTTGAGTTCCAGTAAGGTTCTGGTCGAGCCAAGGTGTATTGAACCGTTTGGTCATCAAGTGCCTTGACTCCGACAGTTGAAAAGTCGCTTGTTTTCCCAGTGATATAGTCATCCAAACCTGCAACAGAGTCCTGCACTAGATACAAGGCTTCTGAATTTTTATCAGCTGCATATTGCAAACCGGTTACAAAATCCTGAGCAGTTACAGGTGCATATTCTTCTCCCTCAGAAGTAAACCACTTAGCATCCTTACGAAGTTTGTAGGTATAGGTTAAACCGTCCTTAGAAACAGTCCAATCCTCAGCCAAGGATGGAACATAGTTCCCATATTGGTCATTTTCCATAAGACCATCTACCAGGTTGGTCACAATATCATTTGTTGTTGCACGGTTTTCTGCTAGATAGTTCAAACTAGATGGATCACTTGAGTAAACATAATTGTATGTTTTTGATGCTGTGCTAGAATTTCCACAGGCACTCAATAAAACTCCTGTACCCAGGACAAGACCTGCCAAGGTTAGATATTTGCTCTTAGACTTTTTCATTTCCAGAACCTCCTGATTTAAATATTTGTTTTATTATACAACGTTTAGTTTGTTTAGTCAATGATTTTTTCCAAAAAAAATCGAAAAAGACCTCATCTTCTACTTTCAAAAGATAATTTTAGCTATTTTGACGCTAAAAAAGGAATAAGTTTCAAGTTCTCCTAAAAGATTGTTCAACTTATTCCTTTTATTTATAAATGCTATCTTACGAAAGCTTAAATTTTACTCGCAGGCGATCTGCTTGAGCTTTTCCAATCACCTTATCCAATAAACGGGTTCGAAGACTCATGACTCCATAAACTCCTCCTCCCATGGCACCAACAAGAGCTACATAAAGGAAGCTCCACAAACGTCCACTTGGTTGGAAAACAAATCCTAACAGCCACTGGATGGTTCCTATTAACAGAAACATGACTAGGGTCAGCAAACTGATTAAAATGGTTCGCTTCACAATCACCTTGCGCTTGACACCCGTTACCTTACAAATGTCCCGATACATCAAGACATTAGGAATGATGAGAGCAATGGTTGTTGAAATCAAAGGACCATAACTGTGGAAGAGGGCGATGGTAGGTAGTTGCAAGACTAGCTTGGCAATAGAACCATAGATAAAATAGAGAACAGCCTTGCGGTTGCGGAACATGGCCTGAAGCATTGGAGACAAGACCATGTACAAGCCTAAAATAATAGACTGCAAAACTGCAAAGACAAATAAGCCCAGAGCCAAACTATCTGGCTTGCCATAGAAGACTGTATAAAGAGGTTCTCCGACCATGACCACTCCAACCGTTGCTGGTAGCAGAAACATAAAGAGTAGGGTGAGACTGTCCTGAACGAGACGAGAAGCTGCCTTCAAGTCCCCCTTGACATAGTTTTCCGTCAAAAGTGGCAAGCCTACACTCCCAATCGAAACCCCAACAGAAATCAAAATCATAGTGATTTTATTAGGATTGGCTGAGAAATAAGAAAACATGACAACCAAGTCTTCATTACTATAATTGGTAAACCAACTCATACTATTGATAAAGGTCAGCTGATCCAGAATCTGGAAGAGCTGGATGGCAGACCCTGTTAAGATAAAAGGAATAGCTTCCTTAATGGTATCGACCAAAAGACGCTTGCTGTTAATCTTATCCCCTGTTTCAAAGACTCTTTTGAGTAACCCTTCTTGAGCAAGGAAATAAATCAAAACTCCAAAACTGGCTACCATACCGACAAAGGCCGCAAAGGTCGATTGGGTAACGGCTGCTAGGTAATCTCCTGAACCAATCTTCATAATGATAAAGGTAGCTAAAAGCATCCAGATAACACGAATGACCTGCTCAGCGATTTGGCTCATGGCATAAGGTTTGAGGTTATTCATCCCTTGGAAAAATCCTCGGATAACACTCATAGACGGGAAAATCAAGACTCCCCAAGCCAAGCTCTGCATGATTGGGATCAGGTCTTTCCCTACACCCGACAAGTCTGCTAGCCAAGGAGCAAAGACATACAAGACTAAAGAAAAAACCAGACCTAGTCCTGTCATAAATCCTAAAAAGCTCCGAATCAGGGCAAAGCTATGCTCCTCTTCTCTCATGGTATTATACTTGGCAACTTGCTTGGCCACTGCAACTGGAATACCTGCTGTTGAAACCAGCAAGAACCAGGCATAGATATTGTATCCCATGGTAAAGAGTCCATTTGCTGTAGCCGCATAAGACCCCATCCAGATGTACCAAGGGATAATGTAAATAGCCCCAAGTAGGCGACTGATAAAGTTACTAGCCGTTAGCCAAGCAGTCCCCCGTAACATCTGGGCCTGCTGGTGATTGTTTTCGTGCGACATAGATTCCTCATTTGATTTTAATAACTAGGAAAAACTCCTTATCTTCCATTATAAACTTTTCCTTGTTACTTGTAAATTTACGACTTTCGGTTTACAATAGAAAGTATGATAAAGATTGAAACTGTATTAGATATTTTAAAGAAAGATGGTCTCTTCCGTGAGATTATCGACCAAGGACATTATCACTACAACTACAGCCATGTCGTATTTGACACCATCTGCTATGACAGTCGCAAGGCCAAAGAAAAGAGCCTCTTTTTCGTTAAAGGTGCTGCCTTTAAGAAGGAATTTCTTCTTTCAGCAATCTCTCAAGGACTCGATTGGTATGTGGCTGAAAAAGACTATGAGGTTGGTATTCCTGCCATTATCGTCAGCGATATCAAGAAAGCAATGAGTTTGATTGCCATGGAGTTTTATGGCAATCCACAGAAAAAACTCAAACTCCTTGCCTTTACTGGTACTAAGGGTAAGACAACAGCAGCCTATTTCGCCTATAACATCTTATCTCAAGGGCATCGACCTGCAATGTTGTCGACCATGAACACAACTTTAGATGGCAAGACTTTCTTTAAGTCTGCATTGACAACTCCTGAGAGTATTGACCTCTTTGATATGATGCATCAAGCTGTGCAAAATGACCGTACCCACCTCATCATGGAAGTCTCCAGTCAAGCCTATCTGGTCAAACGTGTCTATGGTCTAACCTTTGATGTGGGAGTTTTCCTCAATATCAGCCCAGACCATATCGGCCCGATTGAACACCCTAGCTTTGAAGACTACTTCTACCACAAGCGTCTCTTGATGGAAAATAGCCGAGCAGTCATCATTAACAGTGACATGGATCACTTTTCTGTACTAAAAGAACAAGTGGCAGATCAAGAGCATGATTTCTATGGTAACCAATCTGATAACCAAATCGAGAATTCCAAAGCCTTTAGCTTCTCAGCTAGAGGTAAACTCGCTGGAGATTATGATATTCAACTCATTGGCCACTTCAACCAAGAAAATGCCGTTGCTGCTGGACTTGCTTGTCTCCGTCTCGGAGCTAGTCTTGAGGACATCAAAAAAGGAATCGCTGCAACCCGTGTTCCTGGTCGTATGGAAGTCCTCACTCAGAAAAATGGTGCCAAGGTTTTCATCGACTATGCCCACAATGGTGACAGTCTCAAAAAACTCATCAATGTTGTAGAAACTCATCAAACAGGAAATATTGCTCTGGTATTAGGTTCGACAGGAAACAAGGGAGAAAGTCGTCGCAAAGACTTTGGCCTTCTCCTCAATCAACACCCTGAGATTCAAGTCTTTCTGACTGCTGATGACCCCAACTATGAAGACCCTATGGCCATTGCGGATGAAATTAGTAGCTACATCAATCATCCTGTTGAAAAAATTGCGGATCGCCAAGAAGCCATCAAGGCAGCTATGACTATCACAAATCACGAATTAGATGCTGTCATTATCGCTGGTAAGGGAGCCGATTGCTACCAAATCGTCCAAGGAAAGAAAGAAGCCTATCCTGGAGATGCAGCTGTCGCAGAAAATTATTTATAAGATAGTAAAAAATCAAGGGAAATGAAACCCTTGATTTTTTCTATTTTTATTTAAAAGCGTTTTTCAAACCTTCAACGGCACCTTCTACAGCACCTTTAGCATCTTCAACTACTTCTTTTGCCTTAGCAACTGTTTTTTCAACAGCTCCTTCAAGTTCTGTCTTGCTGTCTCCAGTAACTTTACCAAAACCTTCTTTGACAGCACCTGTTGCTTGTTCCAATTTGTTTTCAAGTGACATATGATTGTCTCCTTTAGTTCTATTCCGATATGTGTTATCGGTTACATTAGTATAAACTTATCGATAGATAAAGTCAAACAATGTGCTCAGAAAAAGCAATCACACTAAATAGAAAGTTAATCTCTCCTTGTCAAAATCAACGGCCAACTCATACTTTCCATCTTCATTTTGGACAATATAACCTAGGACAACTAAACTATCCACAAAGATGTCTCGGCGTTTCTGCATAAGCTGGTCTTTTTTGAGAAATTTCAACAAAAAAGTCGTCATATACTTGAGGGCATACTCAGGATTAACATCTCCCAAAATGTCATAAAGTTCCTGCTGTTTTTCTGTCAAAGGATACTGATGTTTGACCTTGTAGAAATAATTAGACAGGGTCATTTTAGTCCGCGCAAAATCTGTTTTTTCAACTAAAATAGCTGCATTGGTTTGATTGCGCAATTCTGTCTCAAAACTCTGCTCCAACAAAGCTTGATAGGCCGGGCTATCTTCGCTGACAAAAATCTCTTGATCCAGTTCGAGACTATCGAGTGATTCAAGCATAGGAAGATTGAGGTAATAACGCTTATTTTCCCGACGAACCAAGCCCACTTTTATATACTCTTCCATGAGTTTGTCAACTGCTACATCTGGAAATTGAGTCTTAATTTCCCGTAGAATCACATCCTCATGCTGGTCCAGATAGCGGATCAATTCTCCAAAAAATGGCTGTCTCGTCAAACGAGATGGATTAAAAATCTGAATCATGAAGATTCCTTTCTTTACATTCTAACAGAGGTGATGTTGCCAACTGACTAGGATTGGTCCCAGCTTGGTTCAGAGGAACAGGCAGACCTAGTTCTCTATAATACTCTCTCCAAAAATCACTAATGTCCTGCTCCCCATCACCAAATTTCATGGGAATAGTTTCAAAAATGGGGAGGATTTCTACCATATACTGAGAACAGTAAAAACCTTCTCCATCTGGATAGAAAGAAGCATTGTAGGGTGCCCCTAGATGTTTACAAGCTCTTTCCTTCACCGACTGGATATCCATTTCTGGGTAGACATAGAGGTCGTACAAGTGATTAGACTCAAAGAAGTCTGCTGATTCCTGACAAACAACACCCGCCTGTCCACTAGCATGATAAATCATCCCATCCAAATAAATAGCAACATGGCTATAGTTACCTGTTGAAATCTGGATGGCTTGCCCCATGTCCGACTCATCTCTCACAAAAATCAAATCACCAGTTTCTAACATGCTTCACTCCTAGAAAAAAAGGAGCCGAAACTCCTTTCGATATAAGGCAAACTAGCCTTTCCGATTTTGAACTGACACCCAAAATCTTAAGCATTAAAGCTTTCAGTCAATTGAGGTACCACTTGTTTCTTACGTGAAACGGCACCAGCAAGGAAGGCATGATTGTTTTCAAGTTTGAAGTTGAAAGCCGCTTCGACCTTGCCCATATTGGCACCAAGAGCCAAGATTTCTGAGTTTGAGTTGACGATATCTGTAATCATCAAGACAAAGTCAGAGTAACCGTTTGCTTCGTTAGCAGCTTGCATTGCAGCTTCAATTTCTGCTTGACGTTCCAAGACTTCAGCGATGTCAACTGTGTTCACTTGGGCAACACGGACATTATTTCCGTTCAATTCAAAAGTTTTAGCATCGATGTCAATCAATTCGTCAGTAGATTTGCTAGCCAAGTTTGTACCAGCTTTCAACATAGCTAAACCATACTCTTCCAAGTTGACACCAGCTAATTCAGCCAATTCAGGAGCAATAACCTTATCTGTTGGGTGTGTTGTTGGTGATTTCAAAAGAAGGGTATCTGAAATCAAACCTGAAAGCATCAAACCAGCAATCTCTTTAGGCACAGCTACACCATGTTCTTTGAACATACGGTAAACGATTGAAGACGCTGAACCAACTGGCTCCAAACGCATGTAAAGTGGGCTTGCAGTCTCAAAGTTAGCCACGCGGTGGTGGTCCACCACACCATAAACTTCTACTTCAGCGATATCTGATACAGATTGTTGGAATTCATTGTGGTCAGTCAGGATAACTTGCTCTGCGCCTTCTGCTTTAGCAGAAGTGATAACACGCGGTGCTTCCACACCAAAATAGTTCAAGACAAAGGCTGTTTCTTCATTTGGAGTTCCAAGGGCAACAGCTTCCGTATCCAAACCGTAAGCTTCTTTTGCAAGGTAGGCAAAAGCTACAGATGACCCGATGGCATCTGAGTCTGGATTTTGGTGACCAAATACTAGAATCTTAGACATGATAATACCTCATTTTGTTTATTCTCTTTATTGTAGCATTTTTTTCGCTTTTTGACAAAAGTAAGAGGAGTCAAAGGACTCCCCGCTACTCTTCAAAATAACTGAGTAAATTTCTATCTTGATTTTCAGATAAAAATATTTCCTTCTGTGGCCTCTTCTTACGCTTGAGAAGGGCTTCTGCCGACATGGCTTCTTCCTTACTGGCAAATCCTTCTGCATAAATAAGTTTCACTGGTAAGCGAGCCCTAGTATACTTGGCTCCCTTCCCACTATTGTGGACAGCAAGGCGTCTCCTCACGTCAGTGGTATAACCCGTATAGTAGGAACCATCACGGCACTCCAGCACATACATATAAGCCTTATAATCCATAATAAATCTCTTCGAGTTCCGGCGTATAAGAGCCATCATCATTGTGAACAATGAGAGGTGGTAAGACCTTAAAGCCACTTGTTGAACCATCCTTGATAGCTTCAATCAAGAGCATATTGGCTTCCTTTTCTTTTTTTGGATAGACAAATTGCAGACGCTTAGGGGCTAGATTATGCCGTTGTAACGTATCCAGAATGTCCAAGAGTCGGTCAGGACGATGAACCATGGCCAACCGTCCATTAGACTTGAGAATACTCTGGGCACTACGACAGATTTCCTGCAAATTGGTCGTGATTTCATGGCGCGCCAAGAGATAATGTTCACTCTCATTTAAGTTGGAATGAGGATCCACCTTGAAATAGGGCGGATTACACAAAATCATATCCACCTTACTTCCCTGGATGTAAGCAGGCATATTTTTCAAATCATCACAGATGACCTGCATCTGCTCCTCTAATCCATTCAAACGGACAGAGCGCTCAGCCATATCCGCCAAACGCTCCTGAATCTCAACAGCCAAAATCTGTGCCTGAGTACGAGTGCTAGCAAATAGCCCCACTGCTCCATTTCCAGCGCAGAAATCCACTATCAAGCCCTTTTTAGGAAAACGTGGAAAACGTGACAAGAGAACACTATCCACCGAATAGCTAAAAACCTCTCTATTTTGAATGATTTTGATATCTGTTGAGAAGAGCTGGTTAATGCGCTCCCCTGATTTTAATAATTGTTCTTCTTCCATGGTTCTATTATAGCAGATTTATATTAACATTACAAAAAATATAAAATTCTAAACTACTTCTTCTTTTTTAAATGGTGCAAGGCTTCTCTAGTCCAAATTGGCATCATTCGTTTAAGAGGCGCAAAGCCGTAGTTAAAACGGTCGCTTGAAAAGCGTCTCCGTCTCGGAAACTGGTGCTTTTCTTCCTCCAAAGTGCGGATAGAAAGACTAGCTTTCCCTGTAAATTCATCTAAATCTACTACCTGAACCTGAACCTCTTCATCGACTTTCAAGGCTTCATGGATATTTTCAATAAAGCCTGTCCGAATCTCTGAAATGTGAATCAGCCCCGTATCACCCGTCTCTAGCTCAACAAAGGCACCGTAGGGCTGAATCCCTGTAATACGCCCCTTTAGCTTATCACCGATTTTCATCTTAGTCCTCGATTTCAATTGTTTCAATCACGACATCTTCAACTGGCTTGTCCATAGCCCCTGTCTCAACAGCAGCAATGGCATCCAAGACAGCGTAAGATGCTTCATCAGCTAACTGTCCAAAAACCGTGTGACGGCGGTCTAGGTGAGGTGTCCCACCTTGGTTAGCATAGATTTCTGCGATCGGTTCTGGCCAACCACCACGAGCAATTTCTTTCTTAGAATAAGGCAAATGTTGATTTTGCACGATAAAGAACTGGCTGCCGTTGGTATTTGGACCTGCATTGGCCATAGAAAGGGCACCACGGATATTGTAAAGTTCTTCTGAGAATTCATCCTCAAATGATTCGCCGTAGATGGACTCGCCACCCATACCAGTTCCAG
Source organism: Streptococcus sp. 3705 (assembly GCF_013277145.1). GTDB lineage: Bacteria > Bacillota > Bacilli > Lactobacillales > Streptococcaceae > Streptococcus. Next base: position 24,496 of record NZ_VMMJ01000011.1, read on the forward strand.
TTGGGTCTCCACCTTGAATCATAAAGTCCTTGATAATACGATGGAAAATGACACCATCATAGTAACCATCTTTTGAAAGAGCTACAAAGTTAGCCACTGTTTTAGGAGCATGTTCAGGGAAAAGCTTGATACGCAAGTCTCCGTGATTGGTCTTAATAGTCGCGATAGGACCTTCTACTGTTTCAATGTCTACTTGTGGGAAATGCAATTCTTTTTCTACCATACCAAATCCTTCTAAGGCATCAAAAATGCCATCTTCTTCTAATGTTTTTGTAATATAATCTGCTTTTTCTTTGATGTTATCATGAGAAATTCCCATGGCAACGCTGATTCCAGCATAATCAAAGAGTTCCAAGTCGTTGAGCCCATCTCCAAAAACCATGACGTTCTCTGGTTTCAAACCAAGGTGTTCCACAACCTTTTCCACACCCGTCGCTTTGGAGCCTGAAATTGGCACAATATCAGACGAATGCTCATGCCAACGAACCATGCGAAGTTTGTCTGAGAGACTGTCAGGCAAGTGCAAGTCATCTCCCTTATCTTCAAAAGTCCACATCTGATAGATTTCTTCTTTCTCATGGAAATCTGGATCCACATCTAAATCAGGATAAATTGGATTGATAGCCTCACTAATCATATCTGTACGAATAGACAACTTGGCATCATGACTCCCAACCAAGCCATACTCTATTTCCTCTTGCTTGGCCCAAGAGATATACTCCTCAACATCTGACTTCTCAATCTGATGTTGATAAATAACCTGACCTTTTTTATCTTCGATATAAGCCCCATTTAAGGTCACAAAAAAGTCAGGATTCAGTTCACGAATTTCTGACACGACACCAAAAATCCCTCGTCCAGAAGCAATACCTGTCAAAATTCCTTTCTCACGTAATTGCTTAAAAACAGCTGGGATTGAAGCCGGAATAAAACCTGTCTTGGAATTCCGCAATGTATCATCAATATCAAAAAAGACAATCTTGATCTTCTTTGCCTTATATCTTAATTTGGCATCCATCTCACTACCTCTTTCAATCTAACTCTTTCCATTATACCATAAAGTAGAGAAATCCCACATCCCCAATAAAATCCTTGTCTCTTATCCGAATTCTTTTACTAGATACAAAACCAAATCATCATTATTTTGGCTAGTTGCATTCATTTCCAAGGGTTGATTTCGATACCAGACACCTGTCCCATCTGGAATGTAGCCCCGTCTGATATACAATCTCTGGGCAGGGCCATAGCCTAAGTGCAAACCTACACCAAGAGTGACCTTACTCGAAACAAACTTGACTCGTTTTTCTGCTTCTTCTAGCAATTGATTCCCAATCCCTTGATTTCTAAAAGGCTCAAACACATTAAAATCTGATAATTCTGGATAGACTTCTGCAAAAGGACCATGTTTAGCAGAGGGCAAAATGGTAACGTAGCCCGCTACAGCACCATCAATCTCTGCAACTAAGACTTCTCTCTCTCCACTTTCCTGCTCCTTGAAGTATCGAGTTAAAATCTCCTCTCTACCAGGCCAACCTTGATTCATAAATCCATGAGATAAGGATTCAATATCAGACTTAATCATATTTCTAATCGTACAATTCATCTTTGACTCACCCACCTTTACTCTTTCTATTACCATTATAGCACGCCAAGGTCAGAAAAAAACTATCTAGTGAAAAAAGACCCAACCGGGTCTGAAAAAGAGGTCCACTGGACCTCAACTCGCTCTCTCATTTCAAGGCTCATGAAAAAGAGGTCCACTGGACCCAACTCGCATTCTCATTTCAAGGCTCGTGAAAAAAAGACCCGTCGGGGTCTGAAAAAGAGGTCCACCCGGACCTGAAAAAAAGACCCAACCGGGTCTTTTCTTTAATCTTCGTTTACGAAAGGCATCAAAGCCATTACGCGAGCGCGTTTGATAGCTGTTGTTACTTTACGTTGGTTTTTAGCTGAAGTTCCTGTTACACGACGAGGAAGGATTTTCCCACGTTCTGAAACGAAACGGCTAAGAAGCTCAGTATCTTTGTAATCAACATATTCAATTTTGTTTGCTGCGATGTAATCAACTTTTTTACGGCGTTTGAATCCGCCACGACGTTGTTGAGCCATGTTTTTTCTCCTTTATAATTTTAGTTGTCCATTAGAATGGTAAATCATCATCTGAAATATCCAATGGATTTGTTGCTCCAAATGGATTTTCATCACGTGAAAAGTCTGGTACTGAATTTGTAGGCACTGAATAGTTTGCAGTTGGTGCAGAGTAAGCTCCACCTGTATGACCCTCACGCACACTACGGCTTTCCAACATTTGGAAATTCTCAGCCACGACCTCTGTCACGTAGACACGTTGTCCTTGCTGGTTATCGTAACTACGAGTCTGGATACGACCTGTCACCCCGATAAGTGAGCCTTTTTTAGCCCAGTTAGCAAGGTTTTCAGCCTGTTGGCGCCACATAACGACATTGATAAAATCAGCCTCACGTTCGCCATTTTGACTCTTAAATGTACGGTTTACTGCAAGAGTAAAAGTCGCAACTGCTACATTCGATGGGGTATAACGCAACTCAGCGTCACGTGTCATACGCCCTACAAGTACAACATTGTTAATCATAGTTTACCTTCTTACGCGTCAATTTTGACGATCATGTGACGAAGAATGTCAGCGTTGATTTTTGAAAGACGGTCAAACTCTTTAAGAGCTGCATCGTCGTTTGCTTCAACGTTAACGATGTGGTAAAGTCCTTCACGGAAATCTTGGATTTCGTATGCAAGACGACGTTTTTCCCAAGATTTTGATTCAACAACAGTTGCACCGTTGTCAGTCAAAATAGAGTCAAAACGTGCTACCAAAGCGTTTTTAGCTTCTTCTTCAATGTTTGGACGAATGATATAAAGAATTTCGTATTTAGCCATTGATATGTTCCTCCTTTTGGTCTAATGACCCCAAGACTTTGCAAGGGGTAAGTGAGGTTCGCTCACAATAAACTATTATACTAGAAAAAATTTTTTTACGCAAGTAAAAACACCGAAATAAAAAAAGAAGATGACGAATCATCTTCTCAAAAACTATGCGTTTTTAGTCCTCTTTTTTCTTGCGAGCAAGAAGTCCAAATCCACTTAGGGATCCAAGAAGTCCAAGCGCTGCGAGGCTAGCGTTAGCTTCTGTACCTGTGTTAGGCAATTCTTTTTTACCATCAACGTATTTAGGTGTTGCTGGCATTTGAGGTTTAGCTGGCTGTTCAGGTATTGCTGGAGTTGCTGGCTCTACCGGTTGTGCTGGTTGAGTCGGTTCAACCGGTGTTGGAGTTGGCATCTCAACTTTGCGGAAGATATGTCTGATATTTCCATTTGAATCTGTGACAGTCTTCACATATTCGTAACCTGGAATGTCTTTCTTAGGTTGGTTACCCTCTTCGCTTGGTGAAACTGGTTTACCACTTTCATCTACAAATGATGTTGTAACTTTTTCGTAGATGTGTTTTGTATTTCCTTTTTCATCAATTTCAGTTCTAACAACATTATAGCCTGGAATTTGTTCTGAAGGTTTAGTTCCATCTTTAGGTGGAAGTAAATCTGTTTCTTTGCCATCTTTTTCGATAACTACATATCTAGTATCTGGGCGAACAGTTGGAATATATTTAGCTGTCACTGGCGTTCCGTTCTTATCAACACGTTTAACCGTTACTCCTGTAGCTTTTCCTACAAAGTTTGGTTCTGGAGTAAACGTTACTTTTCCATTTTCATCGATTTTGTACGTTCCTTCTCCTGAAACTGTCTTCGTTGTTGTTTCATCATCGAATTTTGGTTTTACAGCTTCATCGATTTCTACTGGTACTTCTTTTCCGTTAAGTGTTACTTTTCCACCTGTAAATGTTGGTGTTCCTTCTTGAGATTGTCCTTTTGGACCTTCTGATTCAGCATCTTTAGAAGTTGGTGATACCGGGATTACTACTGGTATGTATTTAGCTGTTACTGGTGTTCCGTTCGTATCAACACGTTTAACCGTTACTCCTGTAGCTTGTCCTGTAAATGTTTTTTCTGGTGTGAATGTTACTTTTCCAGTCTCATCGATTGTGTATGTTCCTTCGTTTGGAACTGTCTTCGTTGTTGTTTCATCATCGAATTTTGGTTTTACAGCTTCATCGATTTCAACAGTTTTTTCTTGACCGTTAATCGCTACTTTTCCACCTTTAAATGTTGGCGTTCCTTCTTGAGTTGCACCTTGAACATTTGTTGTTACTACATCTGAGCTTGTTGGTGTTGCTGGTCTTACAACTGGTGTGTACTTAGCTGTTGCTGGTGTTCCATTTGTATCTACACGACGTACATCAATTCCTGCAGTTTTACCTGTGAATGTTTTTTCTGGTGTAAATGTTACTTTCCCAGTCTCATCAATTGTGTATGTTCCTTCGTTTGGTACTTTAACAGATTTTTCGTCTGTAGGTTGTTTAGTCGCAGGATCGATTAATTTAGCTGGTACGTTGTTATCTAATGGAACTTCTACTTCTGTACCGTTAACAGTTGCTTTCCCTGTTATGAATACTGGAGTTGCTTCTTGCGTTGCACCTTGGACATCTTCTGTCACAGCGTCTGTTGCTGTTGGTGTCGCAGGTTTAACTGTTGGTGTGTACTTAGCTGTCGCTGGTGTTCCATTCGCATCTTTTGCTTCAACTATCGCTGGTACTGGTGTTCCTGCGAAATCTTTATTTGGTGTGAATGTTACTTCTCCAGTGGTTGGTTTGATTGTGTATGTTCCAACTGTATTTCCTTTAGCGTCTTTTGCTGGAATTGTTGTTTTATCTGTTGGATTTCCAGTTTCTGGATCTACTAATTTCGCTGGTTGGTCTGCATCAATCTTCATTGGAACTTTGTCACTACCTTGAGTGAATGTTGGTGTTCCACTTTGCTCAGCACCTTGAATTCCTTCTGTTGTTACTGGAGTTCCTGTTGGTTTGATTGGTGTAATAGTTGGTGTGTAAGTTGTTGTAACTGTCGTTCCATTTGTATCTGCCGCTTGAACAGTTACTGGTTTAACAGCTCCTACATAAGTTTTGTCAGTTGGTGTAAATACAGCCACTGCTTTTCCATCTACATTCTTAACTGTAAATTTACCTACTACTTTTCCATTTGGATCTTTTGCTTCTACTTCATCAGCTGGTTGTCCATTTTCTCCTAGTACCTTATATGATAAAGGATCGATTGCTGCTGTTTTTTCAGTTCCATTAACATCCGCTTTACCTGGTACGAATGTTACTTCTTTAGATTGTTCTACACCTTGTACATCTGTTGATGTAGCTGGATCTGCTGTCGGTGCTACACCTACGATATGTGGTGTGTAAGTTGTTTTAACAGTTGAGCCATTTACATCTTCCGCTTGTACATTTGCTGGTAATACCTTACCTGTATAAGTTTTATCAGTCGGTGTGAATGTTACTGTGTTTGTTGCTGGGTCAATTGAGTATGTTCCTACTTGAGTAACTCCGTCCTCTTTATAGGCTGGTACTGTCGCTTCTGTTGGTACACTTCCGTCAGCATTTACTAATTTAGCAGATCCTGCTTTGATTGCTACTGTTTTTTCTACACCTGAAATTGTCGCCTTACCTGGAGCAAATGCTACAACTCCTGTTTGCACTTCACCTTGAATATTTGTTGATTCTGCAGGTGTTGCTGTTGGTTTAACTCCTACGATTGTTGGAGTGTAAGTTGTTTTAACGGTTGTTCCATTTACATCTTCTGCTTGTACATTTGCTGGTAATACTTTACCCACATAAGCCTTATCCGTTGGTGTAAATGTTACAGTATTTGATGTTGGATCAATTGTATATTCTCCGACTTTGTTTCCATTTGCATCTTCAGCATTTACTGCAGTTCCTGCAGCTACTGGATTGCCTTGTTTATCAAGAAGAACTGCTGAATTATCTTTAATAGGTACTTCTACATCTCCTGCTGTGAATGTTGGTGTTCCTTTTTGTCTTTCACCTTGGATTCCTGTTGAAGTAGCTTCTTTAGCTGTTGGGGTTACGCCTGTTACTGTTGGTGTGTATTTCCCTTTTGATGTAACTGGAACTTGATTTCCTTCTGAGTCAGTTGCCATTACGGATACCTGTACATTAACACCTTTACCTTCTCCTTTAAATGTTGGAAGTGGTTTAAATGTTACTACACCTGTTGTTGAATCGATTGAATACGTTCCTTCTCCTTTGACTTCAACTTCACCTTTTTCATTAGCACCTTCTAGTGAGTATGCCGCTGTTGCCCAGTCTACATTAGTTCTATCTGGAGTGTTAGCTGTTGTATTTAATTCAGAGAAGCGATCTTTTCCTGATTTAGAAGTTTGAGTTTGTCCTTGTTTTCCTGTAGTCTCATCTGAAGATGGTGCAATTCCGTATACAGTTGGTGTATATGCATTTTCTACCGCTACTGTTACTGGAGTTCCTGATTCATCGTTGAATGTTACATTCGCTGAAACTTTCATCGGTGTAGCTGTTCCAACAAATCCTTCAACTGGTGTAAATGATACTTCACCTGTCGTTGGATCTACAGTGTAAGTTCCTTGATCAGTTGTTACAGATTCAACTTTAGCTCCTGTTTTTGGATTGACTAATTTGTAATCTGATACTGTAGTCCCTTCTTTTCCATCATTGAAATTATCTTCCATTGAGTCAGTTTGTTTTTGACCTTGAGCTCCTGATGATTTCTCTGGATCTGTTACTACGATGTAGTAAGTTGTTTCTGCTACTGCGTCTTCTGTTACTGCACCTGCATCTGTTCCATCTACTGTTGGAGTTGTTACAACACCGTTTGAATCTACTGCACTTACTGTTACTTTGTAGCGTCCTTTTTGAGATAATACATAAGCGTTAGCTTTAGCTAGGTTTGCTTCTGCAGCTGTTTTAAGGGCTGCACGTGCTATTTCTACTGTTTTTTCAGCTTCTAAAACTTCTTGGCGCGCTGTAGTCACTTTAGCTTTTGCTATAGGTAGTGATGTTTTCGCTTCATTTAGTTTTTCTTCTAATGATGCTTTATATTCTTTTACTAATTGGACTTTCTTCTCCGCTAAATCTTGCGCTGTTTGTGAAATAGTGCGTAGTTTTAAGTTAGCTAATGCTGATTCAGCATCCGCTAAGATTTTCACTTGACGATCTACTAACTCTTGAAGACGAGCAAGCTCATTTTCTGAAGTTTGATAATTCTCAATTGCTGCAGTTGCTGCTTTTGTTTTTTCAGCAGCAGTACGTTGAGCCTGGATGTAAGCAGCTTCTTCAGTTTGCGCTGTATTAAATTCCTTTTCACTTCCATCTGGTGCAGTTACTGTTACTTTTGTTTTGATAGTATCAGAATCTGTTGCTGATGTTTTATCATCGATTGTATCTGCAAATGCTACATTTGCTTTAGTAGATTTAATTAAGTCTACTGATGTACCTTTTGCTTCTGAATAACTTGCTGAAGTCCCTGTTGGTTTAGCATTTTGAATTGATGCTACATCTGTGGAAGATGCTTCACGGTATGCAATATACCCTTTAAATCCAGAATCTGTAGAAATCTTCCATCCTGCATTTGATTTTTCTGCAGTAACAGCCGAACCATCAGAAGCAGTCCATTTATCTGTTACTGAATCATAATTCACAGTTACAGTAACACCTGTTGTATCAGCTGTCTGAGCTTTTGGTAAAGTAGTAACTGTACGCCTTACATCATCCACCGATTTTACTTCTCCGTTTTTACGGATTTCTGCAACTTTTTCTGTTAAAGTAGCTGCATTTGAAGTTGTAGTCCATGTACGAGTAAATTCGTAAACGATGTAATCCACACTACCATCTGCTTTTGCATCTGTATAGACACGACGTTCTGTTAATGTTGTAGTTCTATCTACATTCTCTTTTAGTACATATGCATTTTCATTTGGAAGATTGTATTTACCTGTTGCACTATTGAAAGTAGCTGTATATTCATTATTATCTTTATCTTTTACTTTAACAACTTCACGCTGTAAATTTGCACGTACTTTATCTGTAGTAGCTTTTGCTGCAATACTATCAACACCAACGTATTTTGTAGATTCTGGTCTTACAGTTAAGTTAAGAGTTGAATCTTCTGTTGTAGATGCTACTCCTAATACCGTACCTTCTTGTACTGCTGTATTAGTAGTACCTGCATCTACTGTCCAGTTGCCATCTTTAACTACAAGTTTTGTAACTGTTCCATCTGGCATTGTAATTTCCGCTTTGTTAGCACCTTTTGAAATTGTCACAGAAACATTTGTTGCGTAAGCTTCAACATTCTTAACCGTAATCTTAGGTGCTACTGCAATTGTAATATTTTCATGAGCTTCTTGACCATACATATTCCAATCCTGATTTGTTGCATTGGTTGTATTATTGTAGTCTTTGGCATAAACAGCTGCTGTGAAAATACCAGCTTCATTTGCTGTTCCAGTAATCAGCCCTGTCTTAGGATCATAATTTAATCCTGGTACAACATCATTTATCGAAGTTTGTCTTCCTGTATAGTCACCGTTTAGGGATGTATGCGCTGTGAATGTTTGTGGTGAATTTTTAGTTTCTTTACTATATTCTGTAGTAAGTACAGTTCCATCTATTGCGGTGAATGATGCTTGTCGGTTATTTGACGGAGCTGTTTGTGATCCTGCTTTTAGCCTTTCACCATTTCGAGTATAGTTTGTTCGATTATCTCTAGTCACACCATCGTTATCAATATATTTAATATCATGGCTAACGTTATCCCCAATTGTAACTAACTTAGAAGACCCTTGAATAACCGGTGCAGATGAATCTTGCCATCCAACCCATCCTGCTGTTAAGTTACGAAAATCAATTACTTGAGTAGACTTATCTGGTTTAGTAACAGTAACTTGGTAACGCATATCATAAACACCATTTTGAAGACTTGATGCTACATATCCCTCAACTGTATCTGAGTTTGCATTATACACAGTACCAGGAACCATATTTGTAAGTTTTATGTCTGTAATACTATATCCTGCTGCTTCTGCTTCCGGTGATAACCTAAAACGATTTTTAGCATTTGTAATATATACATAATGATTTCCTTGTTCATAAGTATAACCATAGATTTCTGTAGCTATGTATTCATACGCTCCCCCAGCTCCCCATGTTGTAGGCCCATTAGCTTTTCCTGTAGGACGAATTTTATCTTTCCATAATTCTGCTTCTCGTCCAAGTTTCTGAGCTTCTGTTTTTGACAGAGGAATATCTGTACGTCCACTAGTCCCAGCTTTTCCATTAGCAGCTGCACGCACATCAGTGTTATCAGATTGATATCCATGAACATAAATTCTATATTGATTATTCCCATCTAATACTTGATAAGATTTACCTGTAGAACCAAGAAATTCACCATTTTTTTTTCTTAACTCTTTAGATGCAGCTGTGTACCCTTCATTAGCTGAACGTAAGTGTGAACCTTGGACTAGTTTTTTACCATTACGTTCATCTTTAGAACCAGTGTTTTCAATTGCGTTTGAGTCAGATTTTTTCTCAGTATTTTCCGCTTTCTTCCCTACAGTTTCTTTACCATTTGTAGTATCAACTGCTGGAGCTGCTTTTTTCTCAACTGGTTTGTTTTGTAGTTTTGAGTTTACAGTTGTTACAAGTTTGTTGTAAGCAGCTTTTAACTCATCTTGACTATTAGCACTTGAAAGAGCTGCTTTTGCCGCTTCCAAATCTGCATTCAAAAGAGCCAAACTTTCGTCTGTCTTGTTTGCATATTTGCCTGCAGCTATATTTTCTGCTACCTGGTTAACATAAGATTCTAATTGAGTCTTATCCAATTTCGGAGCTACTACTTCTTTCGGAGCTTCTTCTGCTTTAGTTTCTGGTTTAACTTCTGCAGCTTTTGTAGTCTCAGGTTTCGCTTCTGCAGTATCTTGATCAGTTTTTCCAGCTGGAGACGTTGCAGCTACTGATGCTTCTGCACCTTGAACTTCCGTTGCTGATACCGCACCAGCTCCAAGAAACATCAAACCAGCTGCAATTGCTACCGATGCTGCTCCAAAGCTATACTTCCGGATACCATAACGAATATATTTCTCCGTTCGAAAATCTTGTTGACCTCTCTTCATGAGATTCAACCTCCTTGATTTATTTTATTCGTGTTGATTTAAAGCATTAGGGCAAATAAAAAGCCCCCCCCCTTAAATTTTTTAGTAATATTAAGAGGAGAACATCTTAAAAAAGATTGCTATATGATTCTAAACACTATAGCTCATTATAACATTAACACTTGTTCCGTTCAAGTATTATAGCTGGTAATTATTGAGTTTGAATGAGTGTTTTTTAATTTTATTAGAAATCTTTCTATTTTTCATTAACGATGATCAATGCTTTAGTATAAAACCAATTTAAATACGCTTAAAGAGTATTGTATTGAAACACGTGCCCCTAAGAATAACAGCAGTAACTTAAATTTACCTTATAAGGAGATGTTTCGAAATCAAAAAAAGTTAAGACATAGTGTCTTCAACTTTTGGCTCCATAATATTTATAGCAGCTAAATCCCCTATAGAGATTATAGAGCCTATTTTGTTGTAGAAAAAAAGCCCCATAGGAGCTATCACGAAAAGCAACTAAACAACTCATTAGAAAGAATCAAATGGAACAAATACTTTTTATCACAAAATTACTGGACATTAAAGACCCTAATATCAAAATGATGGATGTTGTTAATAGAGTTTTACATAAAGAAATCATTGCTAAACTGGACTACGACGCCCCATCTTTCCCTGATTGCGGATGGAAAATGAAGAAATCTGACTTTCAAAAACTTTCTAAGTTTCTTTACCTTGAAACGACTTCTATGCTTAGCCGAATCCTTCAAATTTAAGCACTATCATTGCTTAAAAATGATGTGTCATAGTCTCCGGATAAATCTGAGCTAAGGCCTCTTCTCTTCTTTTTTTCCGATAGGCAATTCAGGAAACCAAGCAGAAGTAGAGCAATAGGGTGACTAGAATTCCCAATATCCTATAAGTTCTATCTAATAGTTTGCGGTAGCTTTGGGCCACTTTCCCTAGTGAATAGTGAGCCGCTAGGACGATATTTTCTGCCTTTGACTGACCATAGTCCGCCTGCTCCATATCCGAAAAAATATGAGGGACGAAAATCAGTTCTTTTTCTAAAAACCCTAACTTAATCAAGTCTTTCTTCCAATCAGGACGAAGCTGAGGACTCGATACAAGGTAAACATATTCCAAACCCAGATGTCGTGCGATACGTGCTCGATAGACCTGGGGGCTCTCAAAGCCATAGCGATGGATTTCCTTGGCTGGATGAATGGTGACAATTCTCGACATGCTATAGACTCTTTCTCTCTTATTTTCTGCTTACAAAGGAAAACCACCCTCACAAAAAGGCGAGGGTGGTTCATCCGTTACAATGCTTGGGGATTTCCTAGCAAGTTCCCCATCAAAAGGACTTTATGTTATGCTATCACAAAGACTGACCATCTGCAAGATAGACTGACTTAGACAGGATAGCTTGAGGGAGTTTTCTTATTGTTTGTAAATCGATTCTCTGAAATCATCTGTGCTACGTAGGTAGGCATTGTAGATTTTTTGTTTTAACAAGTGTACCCAACTTGCAGGAGCATGGCTTGTCGTACGATCAATGTTAGCCACATCTTTTGCCACTGCTTGATCGATCAGTTCTTGCATTTGGGCAGCTGAACGGATTGTAATCTCCTTGCTACTGTTTGGCACACCAAGTTCGTACTGAATGGTAATTGGTTTCAACTGTTCTTGCTTACGAATACGTTGATGAAACATATCCTTCTTGAAATCAGCCCATGAAGCGTATTGGTTGTCAAAGACATTTTTCAAGACGAGGCTATCAGTGATGAGGCCAACATCTTTTCGGTGCCAATCTGAATAGGTGATATCACCATTTCGTTTAGCTTCTTCTGCATATTGGTTGGATACATATGGTAAGAACCCATCTTGGTAACCTTTTTCTGCTAACAATTCATAGGCCGTCTTTCTAAACATGATGTCACCAGGCGCACCCTTTGGATTGCTGAGGGCAGCATAAATCGGTGAGAACATGTTGATAAGATGATAGCCATTACGAGTATAGTCACTCTTATCACGGTAAGCTCGACGGTTGATGATATCATTGTCAATCAAGGCATCAAGACTAGTTAGCTTACTTACTTCAGCATCTGTCAATGGGCGAACAGAGTTTCCAGCATGCGTTTGTTTATGGTACTTGTCCTCAATGTAGAAATTCTCTATTTTTCTAAACCATTTTTTCTTAACATCATTAGACTTAGTTAGAATGGCATTGGCTTCCATAGCATCCAAGGTGTACAAGACATCGTACATACCGTGAACATACTCTTGCAAGGCTGCAGCTGATGTGAAGCGACTTGTCGGGTCATAAGTATGCAAGCGAGTTAGGGAATCCTTATCCCCTTTATAGAGAGTATTCAAGACAATAGCATCCTTATCTAGGTTGTCAGCAGATTGCAACAGTCCTAAGGCATACAACTCTGCTCCCAATCCTTCACGACGACCTTTTCCTTCAAAGTAAATATGTCCGTCAGAATTATGAACCATTTCATGGGTATAGACAGATGTTCCGTACTTATCCAACAAGCGGTCGCTGACATAGTGAACCTCTGAACCATTGGCATAGGCTCCGGCGCCTTTACTCTCCCCATACCACTTACCAGTAGGTCCAAAGAAATTGTAAATAGAAGCAATTGCCTTATCAGACAGGGTAGCCCAGTAATACTTGCTATTGCTATCTTTCATACCAAAGCCATCTGAAACCATAACTGAACGGAAGAGTTTTTCTTTGTATTCTGGTGAAAGAAGATGATACCAGATATCATAGTGGTCTCGTTGCCATTCAGCTGACTGGTCTACCTTACCACGAACATACTGACGGAGTTCTTCTCCGGATAAGACTGTATTATTGACACGGTCACGGTAGCGTTCGTAGCCACCAAAGGCCAAGGTAGAAAGGTTTGAAATCACATAAACATCCTCTTCTGGCAATGTCAATAGCGGTAGGAGCATATTTTTTAATTTCCAACTTGGTGCCGTAATACGGTCATAGACTCCCAGCCTATAGTTACTATCTGGTGTAGCTGACTCTTGTTTGGTACGCACTTCTGGAATAGCCGACTTACTCTCTACGATATAGGCCTTAGTATTTGTCTTCAACCATTCATTATTTGTTTTAGTTGGTAGGAAAAGTTTTCTGTAAGACTCTAGTAAATCAGTCACTGTCTTGCGACCTTTTGCAGCAGCCAGGGTTGTTTCATAGGCACTTGGATTATTTGATGCCTTAAGATTTTCCATACCACTCTGACCTAGGGCAATGATGGTATCCAGGGTTGAAGCTGTGCTATTGCCATCAAAGTCAAACTTATAGGTATTGAGATCCTTCGTATTGATGTGATCATAGTTGATATTGTACCAGCGATTGAGGTAGGTCAAACCAAGCAAGAAAGCTTCCTTGTTATTCTCGATTTTTTCGCTGATGTAGGTTGCTACACTATCTCCCATCGTATTGATAGACTTGTCCATGGCTAGCACTTTCCGGAGATGTTCACCGATATTGGCCTTAACTTTTTCAAACTCTTTGTCCAAATATAGCGGATCAAGTGAAGTATCTGCCTCAATGCCAAGAACTCTTCTCATAGCTACTGAGTCATATTCGACTCCTTGCAAATCTGCTAGAACTTGATCGGTCACTTTCGTATAGTCAGATAAAAAGACCTCCGGTGTAAAGATAAAGTTTTTACTTGCTACGCTGTATTCTGCAATCTGTGTATTTTTGAAATCTTCTTTGTAGGTGACATCCAGATAGCTGATTGTATTATCAGCAAAATGCAACATAAGCTTATTGATAGCTGCTTTATTGGCCTGAATATCTGTGATGATATCATTGTTCTTCATTGGTACAACATCCAGCAGCTCTGTGGAGTAGAGCTTATCAGTAGGATCGACTTGATTTCCATAGTGAACCACTAACTCTTTGTTGTAGAAAGGCATCAATTTCTCAATATTGTGATAAGCAACTTTTCGACTAGCTTGGCCTTGGCTTAACCGAGTATAGTCCACACTGTGCTGATTGGGCTTGAGTGTTTGACCTGTATCGTCTAGCGTCACTGTCATACCATATGACTGAACCTTTTCTCTAGCCTGATCTTGGGTGATTGGGGTCGCATAGAGATCTACCTTCTTGTTATCAACGGTAGTGCTAGCGTCTTCGATGTCCGCTCCCTTATATTGGTCTCCTGTGATGGCATAGCCATCTCCAGTATTGACCATGCTAACGACATGATGGATACGGCCATTTTGCCATGTAGAACCTGCTATACCTCCGACGCGTGGGTAGGTTGTCGTATTGAGAATGGTTCCATTTGCTAGCGCATGAGAGACCAAAGCACCACCTTGAACTTTCCCTACAATACCTCCAGCAAGTTGGTCATTGTTGCGGGCATTGCTAGAAATACTTGCATCAACAGCTACCTTATCAATCTTAGCCTTATTACCAGATAAGAGTCCTGCTATACCTCCCACATAGTAAGGAGAAGAATCCGCATGTTTAGCCTGAATGCTACCTGTAAAGGAACTATTGGTTATTTCTGTATCTTGAGCCTTGGCTACCAAACCTGCAACTGACTTGCTACCTGTCAATTGACCTTCTACAGCTACATTACTAATCTGGCTGTTAGTAGCCAATTTTGCTAGGCTGGCTGTGTCTTCTTGACTCTTAATCGCTACCGCTTTAAGATCAATATCTTTCACAGTAGCCTTGGTCAAGTTATCAAACAAGGCTGTTTTAAGGTCATAAATCGCAAACGGTTTTCCATCACTCGCACCGATAAGATTACCAGTGAAAGTTCCTGTCACATAGCTGGTTTGTCCCTTAGCTAAAGAAACCTCATCAGCTGTCATATCAGTTCCAAGTTTAAAGGTTCCAGCGAGATTGTCCTGCATGGCAGCAATCAGTTTCTTGAAGGAAGTATAAACTCCATCCTTGGACTGTTTTTGCTTATCAACTGTGAAACTATAGTTATCCTTGTATGTTGAACCTTCTTCTTGAACTAGTTCATTAAAGGCAACGGTTATCTTGTATTTCCCGTCAGTTGTTTCCTTAATAGAGCTAACTGGTAGCAGCATTTCCTTCATCTTGTCTGATTTGACTTTGACAAAATAAGGGGACAAATCACTTGGTATTTCTGATAAATTCAAATAACGACGGTAGTGACCATCTTCCTTACCATAGAGACCGACTTCATCTATATCTTTGATTTCAATTTTCTTATAGTCTAACTGAAAATCTTTCGTCGATACTTCTGTACTTTCCTGATCAGATTGACCTAGATTATAGGTTAGATAAGTCTTAATTGTATAAGGAGTATAGTAGTCCAAGCCATCAATCGTTTGCTGGACTGATGGATCTTTCAAATTCACCTCTTTGACCAATGTTCCATTTTGGTAAATTTGGGCCTTAGCCTTAACAAAAGCAGACGTTGGATCATCTAAGTGATAGTTGACTGCTACTGCTTTTTTGCTCTCCTCTTTAACAAGATTAGTGATTTCAACTGTTGGTTTGGTTTTAACAAGACTACCAACCTTGACAATCTCTTTGGTTGGCTCTAGTTCTGTACGTGAGATTTCCTTACTAGCTTCTACCTTACCATCTACGAGATAATCTTCATACTCGATTGTACGTAAACCGTCTTTCCCTTTCTGAGCAATTTCTCGGCGATTTTTTAAGATAGTCGCATCTTCGATTTCTTCAGTTTCATGAGGAATAGTTTCTGTTACTGTACGATGACTACTTGTCAAAGGCAGTTCAGGGAGGGCCTCTGCTACAGCAGCCTCACCTTCGTGACCTGACTCTTGCGTGCCTTGGGTACTGATGGGGCCTGTATAAGTCGGTGGTTCTGCTTGGACTAGAGCCTCCCCTTCATGACCTGACTCTTGTGTACCTTGAGTGCTGATTGGGTCTGTATAAGTCGGTGGTTCTGCTTGAACCAGTGCTTCTCCCTCGTGACCTGACTCTTGCGTACCTTGGGTACTGATGGGGCCTGTATAAGTCGGTGGTTCTGCTTGGACTAGAGCCTCGCCTTCATGACCTAGCTCTTGCGTGCCTTGGGTACTGATTGGGCCTGTGTACGCTGGTTGTGCTGGTTGAACCAGTGCTTCTCCCTCGTGCCCCAACTCTTGCGTACCTTGAGTGCTGATAGGTTCTGTATAAGTCGGTGGTTCTGCTTGGACTAGAGATTCGCCTTCATGACCTGACTCTTGTGTACCTTGAGTGCTGATTGGGTCTGTATAAGTCGGTGGTTCTGCTTGGACTAGAACCTCGCCTTCATGATCTGGCTCTTGTGTACCTTGAGTGCTGATTGGGTCTGTATAAGTCGGTGGTTCTGCTTGGACTAGAGCCTCCCCTTCATGACCTGACTCTTGTGTACCTTGGGTACTGATTGGACCTGTATAAGTCGGTGGTTCTGTTTGGACTAGAGCCTCGCCTTCATGACCTGACTCTTGTGTACCTTGAGTGCTGATTGGATCTGTGTACGCTGGTTGCGCTGGTTGAACGAGGGCTTCGCCCTCGTGACCGGGTTCTTGAGTTCCCTTTGCTTGCACTACAGTTCCATTACTCTCTTGCGACTGAGACTCTACATGAGAATGCGTTCCCTCTTGTTCTCCCTCTGTTTTTGGTCTTGTCGGAGCTGGCTGGACTGGATTTGTCTGTTCTTGATTCCCACCAGTTTGGCTTGAATTTGTTACAGATTCTGGATCCAGTCCTTGTTTTTGGTCTGGTTTCTCATCTTTTACAGCATGACTATCCTTACTATCCTGACTCTGAATAACTTTCGCTTGCTGACTAGTAGCCTTATTTTTAGGATACACAGTCGTTACTGCTGAGCTATCTTCATTTTTTATGTTAGACTTGCTGTCATTTGACTGCTTGACAAATTCAGTTCTAATAGTCAAAGCTGCTGAATGAGTAGTAGCCACTTCTTGAGATTGAATGTTTTCTGATTTAAATTCTTCCTTTCCAGTAGATTCTGCTGGTTTGCTAGTTATCGGTACAGAAAGAGCTGGCTTATTTTCCACATATCCTAGATAAGTATAACCAGGAATATCAACCGGAGCTGGCAAGGCATCTCCTGCCTGGACCGATAGTTGGGTGTTATAGGCAGCTAGTGTCTCGCTAGTCAAAGCAAGAGCAGTTGGAGACAGCAACTGACTGCCTAGACCGCTTACTAACAAGAATCGACTAATCTTGCTCTTGCCATCACGCCCCTTAAGAACTACTACGACCAATAAACTAAGACCTGCCACCAAGGCAACAGTCCCTAATGGAGAGCTAGTCCCCGTATTGGGCAATACTTGATTTGCTCGATAAACCAGATAGTAGGTAGCGTCTGTTTCTTCCGCTACTTGTGGTAGGGATGTAACCAAGAGAGTCTTCTCTTCATCAGTTAAATCCGACTCTAAAACGTAATTATAGCTAACGGTATGAGATTCCTGGGCAGATACAGTTTGTAGGGCAGTTCCCATCAAAAAGAAACACGCAACAGCTACAGATACAAGGCCAACTGCCAATTTTCTTAACGAGAAGTTCTGTCTTTCTTCTCCACTAGTTTTGAAATTCATATTCCCCTCTTTTTGCATTTTTAAATTAGTGTATTCATTTATAGTAAAACATACAACTCTTCCCATTATACATAAACTTTTTAAAAGATTCTAGGAATTGATATGCAATTGAATGGATATGGAAAATCAAGTAACTAAGTAATTAACTGATTTGAAAGAAGCTGAGCCAAAGTTCCCACCACACTTTTCTCAAAATTTTTCAGAAATAAACTGTCAACAAAAATGAAGAGAAGCACTATTACTTCTCTCCGTCTTTAAAAGGCTCTATACTATTTGTAGTGGGTAAATCCCCTATGGATATTATGGAGCCTATTTTGTTGTAGAAAAAAAGTCCCATAAGATCTATAATGAAAAGCAACAAAACAACTCATTAGAAAGATTCATATGGAACAATTACATTTTATCACAACATTACTAGACATTAAAGACCCTCACATCAAGATTGTAGATATCATCAATATGGATACACATAAGGAAATAATCTCTAAACTGGACTACGATGCCCCATCTTGCCCTGATTGTGGAAGTCTAATGAAGAAATATGACTTTCAAAAATCATCTAAGATTCCTTGCCTTGAAACGACTGGTAGGCCTACCAAAATCCTTATTATTATTTAAATAAACACCTTCGCTTTCAGATTTCTTGTCTTAGGCTGGAATAGTTTCCTAGAATGAAAGTCACATAATCAAAAAAACGAGCACTTTCGTACTCGTTCTCTGATATAAACTACTGATTAAAGTGAGTTTACGTCAACTTTGATACCAACACCTTGAGTAGTTGTGATAGTCAAGTTTGTTACGTAAGTTCCTTTAGCTGTAGCTGGTTTTGCTTTTTGGATTGTTTCGTTGAAAGCTTTGAAGTTTTCAACCAATTTTTCAGCTTCAAATGATACTTTACCGATGATTGCTTGAACGTTACCTGCACGGTCAGCACGGTAAGTGATTTTACCACCTTTAGACTCTTCAACTGCTTTAGCAACATCCATAGTTACAGTACCAGTTTTAGGGTTTGGCATCAAGTTACGTGGTCCAAGGACACGTCCAAGACGTCCAACAAGAGCCATCATGTCAGGTGTAGCGATAACTACGTCGAAGTCCAACCAACCGTCGTTGATTTTAGCAACAAGGTCATCTTCACCAACAAAGTCTGCACCAGCAGCTTTTGCTTCTTCAGCTTTTGCACCACGTGCGAAAACAAGAACGCGTGAAGTTTTACCAGTACCGTTTGGCAATACCATTGCTCCACGGATTTGTTGGTCAGCTTTTTTAACGTCGATGTTCAAGTTGTAAGCAACTTCTACAGTTGCGTCAAATTTTGCAAAGTTAGTTTCTTTTGCAAGTGCTACAGCTTCTTCTACGCTGTATGCTTTTGTGCTGTCAATTTTCTCAAGAGCAGCACGAAGTTGTTTGCTTTTTTTAGCCATTTTCTATTCTCCTTGTAAGTGGTTCAATCGATTTTCATCTCCCACGTCACTTCTCGAAATGATGAAGTCTTGCGGGTTATATTGGGGGTGTTATTGATTAGTCAACAACAGTGAATCCCATAGAACGAGCAGTACCTTCGATCATACGCATTGCAGACTCTACGTTTGCTGCGTTCAAATCTGGCATCTTAGTTTCTGCAATTTCTTGTACTTGCGCACGAGTAACTGTAGCAACTTTAGTTTTGTTAGGTGTACCTGATCCTTTTTCAACACCTGCAGCTTTTTTCAAAAGAACAGCAGCTGGTGGTGTTTTAGTGATGAAAGTAAATGATTTATCTTCGTAAACTGAGATAACAACTGGAATGATCATACCAGCTTGGTCAGCTGTACGAGCGTTGAACTCTTTTGTGAATCCCATGATGTTGATACCAGCTTGACCAAGAGCAGGTCCAACCGGTGGAGCTGGTGTAGCTTTACCAGCAGGGATTTGCAATTTTACAAGTTTTTCGACTTTTTTAGCCATTTTTAAATCCTCCTTTGTGGTTTTGGCGGTAATTAGAGATTTTTACCTCCCACAAGTATGTTTTTCACATACCCATCTATTATACACTATTTATCTGGAATTGCAAGAGAAAAGTTTATTTTTTAATCGACATAATCTCCGCCTTCAAAGCCGTAGTATTCTTCCAAACTGAGACCACTCTCAGCAATTTCTTTAGCTTCTTTTCCTACATAACGCAGGTGCCATTCTTCAGCCATATAGCCTGTTTCCTTTTCCTTGCCTTTGAGATAACGGACAACAAAGCCATAATCAGCCGCATGGTCCAAGAGCCATTGGGCTGCTTTTTCTTCTGTTACCAAATCACCATCAGTCCCAATCACATCAAAGGCCAAGCCTGTCTGGTGTTCGCTATAGCCAGGACGGGCAGAGTAACGGTCAGCTGCTGCTTTCCCGTCTTGATTGACATAATCTTGGTAGAGCTTGGTCTGAGTTTCATAACTTCTAAAGCCACTGTAATGGTCACTGATTGGGAAACCTGCATCTTGCATGGCTTTGATGAGTTTGACTAACTCAGCCTTGGCTGTTGGATTTTCCCCCGGATTGTAGTCTTTAGACAATGGATAGTGTTTGTTGGCTACGATGATTTCATCGTATTTCCCTTGGATGCTGTAGTAGTCACCTTTATTAACCACTTCTGCTTTCTTCTGGGCAGCTCCTTGAGACTTACTTCCTACTGTTCCATCAGCTTTGGCTGTCTGTTCTGTCTTAGCTTCTCCGTCTTCATTTTTTGCTTTTTCTTGTGAACAAGCTGCTAGACTCAAGGCTAGCAAAGCTGTCAAGACAAGGTATCTTTTTTTCATTTCTACTCCTTTATTTCTAATAGTTTATCTACTTCTGACGATAAACATTCGACTAATCTTTTAATCTCTTCCGGTTTTACTTGGCAAGTTTCTGCTGTCATTTCTTCAAAGGGAACCCACCAGACTGGACCACGTCCCTTGAGACCGTGACCATTCATATCACCTCTTCGTCTAGGGAAAAGGTGCCAGTGGAGATGGGCATCGCCATTTCCTAGCAGTTCGATATTCATTTTCTCAGCAGCAAAGGCCTTGGCAACCGCCTCTTGGACTAGACTCATTTCTTCGAGAAAACGGAATCTTGTTTCCTTTTTCAAATGGTGCAATTCCGTGACGTGTTCCTTGGCTAGAAAGAGACTATAGCCTGCAAAATACTGGTGATCTCCAATGACCACATAGCCTGTTTCCAACTCTTTGACAAAGTAGGGATTTTCTCCCTTCTTGATGAGCTCAATTCTCTGGCAAATCAGACACATATTAGTCTACCAACCCACTCTTAAGATAAGCATCAACCATACGCTCCGTTGCAACCACCGAGTCAATGTGTGTTCGTTCGTAAGAGTGACTTGATTCAATACCAGCACCAAGCAGAGCGTGTTTGACTTCTGCACCTGCGGACATAGCCGCTGAAGCATCCGAACCATAAAATGGATAGATATCCAGCTTAAATGGAATATCTTGCTCTTTCGCCAAGGCAACCAAGTGTTGACGGAAGTCATAGTGATACGGGCCTGAAGCATCCTTGACACAGATGGATACTGTGTACTCATCTGTCTGCTGGTCATCCCCCATAGCTCCCATATCCACAGCCAGATATTCTACTACCTGATCAGGAATATTAGAGTTAGCACCATGGCCTACTTCTTCAAAGACTGAAAAAGCAAAATGAGTTGTTACGGGCAATGCAATCTTCTCTTCCTTATAAATACGAAGCAGGTTAAGCAAAATCGCTGCGCTGACCTTATCATCCAAATGACGAGACTTGATGAACCCTGTCTCTGTCACGACAGTTCGTGGATCAAAGCTGATAAAATCACCGACCTCAATCCCCAAGGCACGAGTTTCTTTTTCATTGGTCACTTTTGCATCCAAACGCACTTCCATATTGTCCTGCGTGCGTTCTGCAGTTCCTGCATCCTTGTAGACATGGCAAGAAGTTTGGTGGATAAGGATGGTTCCGGATACCTTTTGACCTGTGCTAGCCACATGAACGGTACAGTTTTCTCCTTCAATCATGTTCCAAGGAAAACCACCGATACGATCCATTTTGAGACGGCCGTCTGGTTTGACAGCACGGACAATAGCACCCAGCGTATCTACATGGGCAGTCACATAGCGATGTTGTTCATCATTTTGACCTTTGATGGTCACATTGACACCACCCTTGGCTGTGCGAGCCGGCTGGTAACCAAAATCTTCTAAAGTCTTGACCAAATAGTCCGAAATCTCACGAGTGAAGCCTGTTGGCGATGCAATAGCTGTTAGTTCTTTGATATATTCTACTGTTTGATTCATTTATTTACCTCTTTTGCTACCTATTATAACACATTTATCATCGGATAAAAAAAGAAAATCACTCCTGTAGACTTGGCTACAAAAGTGATTTTATACTCAATGAAAATCAAAGAGCAAACTAGGAAACTAGCCGCAGGTTGCTCAAAACACTGTTTTGAGGTTGTAGATGGAACTGACGTAGTCAGTATCCTATACATACGACAAGGCGACGTTGACGCGGTTTGAAGAGATTTTCGAAGAGTATTAGTGATTATTCCATTTCAAAAACATCACTTTCTTGCTTGTTTGGCAGAACCAATGAGAGCAAGATTCCGACAACGGCTGGTACTAACCATGGGAGAGATGCCTTGGCAAAAGGAAGAGCGCTGACAAGATTTGCAAGAAACTCAACCTTAAACGAGCTTCCTAGTACGCTTGCAATGGCAATAGCTGTAACCATAGCAATTGTCAACTGCATACCTGGTTTTGAAAGTGCCACAAATTTGTTGACAATGACAATCATAACGATGGCAATGGTGATTGGGTACAAGATAACCAGTACTGGAATTGAGTACTTGATAATCGCATCAAGACCCAAATTGGCAATGGCAAATCCAATCAAGGTAAAGGCTGTCGCATAAACCTTGTAGCTGATTTGTGGGAAGCGTTCATTAAAGAACTCAGCTGTTGACACAATCAGACCAACTGTTGTTGTGAAACAGGTTACGGTAACCATAGCTGCAAGGAAGAGTTGAGCTGTTGAGCCAAAGATTTCTTGAGTGGCTTGTGACAAGATGTAAACACCTGGTGTTCCACCCTTCATCGCCTCAGCTGGTACCGGGAAATGGTTCCCAAGGAAACCTAAGCCGATGTAAAGAGCGCTGAAGGCAAGGGCTACAACGATACCAACAACCCAAATAGTCGAAATGTACTCTTTCTTACTTGAGAAGCCAAGTTGTTTCAAGGTTTGAACTGCGATTACGCTAAAGGCAACTGAAGCAAGAGCATCCAAGGTATTATATCCTTCTAGGAAACCTGTCCCAAAGGCAGAAGCTTGATAAGCGGCTGAAGCAACTTGAGGACTTGTTCCACCGTATTTGAAAGCTCCCAGAACAACCAAGATAACGATCAAAATCGCAAAAACTGGCGTTAAAATACGGCCGATACGGTCTAAGATTTTTGATGGATTAAGCGAAATCAAATAGGCTGCTGCAAAATACAGAACCGTAAAGACAATCAAACCAAGACCTTTATTTGCATCCGACAAAAGGGGGCTAATCCCTACTTCGTAAGCTGTTGTAGCAGTACGTGGGATAGCAAAGAATGGACCGATTGACAAGTAAAGAACTGAGAGGTATAGAGTCGCAAACCAAGGCGCTATCTTTGTTGAAATCTCGTAGATATATCCTTTAGGATTTAACGTTCCAATAATCAGAGTCAAGACGGCGATACCGACACCTGAAAAGACAAAACCTGCGATGGCAGGAAGAAAATGTTCTCCAGATAGAGCACCCAGAGAAGGCGGAAAAATCAAGTTCCCCGCACCAAAAAATATTCCAAACAGGAGTAAACCTGTTAGGGCACCTTTTTTAGCCATGAAAATCTCCTTCATATTTATAAAATACTGACCTAGTATATCATGAATAGGAGTATGAAAAAAGCTTCACGAAGTAAATATTGAATGTTTTCAAGATTCTTAAAAATGAGAATTATCTAAAAATAAAATTCCCCTACCCAGTCCACACCAAGTAGGAGAAAATTATAATGTTTACAGTTCTTCAAAGGCAGTCATACCACCTTGTACATTGATAACCTCATAACCTTGTTCTGATAAGAATTGGCAAGCATGCGCCGATCTCATTCCAGATTTACAAATAACATAATGTAACTGGTCCTTGTCCAACTGATCATAGATATCGGCTAATTGACTCAGAGGAAGATTCTGAGCACCTTCTAAATGAAGAGCTTCAAACTCATCCACTTCTCTCACGTCCACTAAAGAAAGTTGGTCGTTTTGGTAAAGCTGGTAAAATGCGTCAAAGGTAATTTCTTTCATTCTTTTTCTCCTAATACTCTTCGAAAATCTCTTCAAACCACGTCAGCGTCGCCTTACCGTGCGTATAGTTACTGACTTCGTCAGTTC